>NZ_JBEZZW010000007.1:0-241372 GCF_040639415.1 Micromonospora sp. NPDC023888
GCGCCGGGCCAGGTCGTGCAGGGTCAACGTGCTGGCGGAGAAGAGCTCGTCGCCGCCGATCCCCTGGAGGTGACGCCGGGAGCCCGTACCTGCCCGGGCGCCGCCCTTTGTCCAGCCGCACCGTGAACCCTCGTTCCGGTAGGGGACAACCCGGGCTTCTCCCTGTTCAACGCGACCACCAGGGCCGCCTGCGCCAACCTGGTCCTAGGCTGTCTGCCATGACCGACCAGCGCGGCGGAGTCGTCGACGAGTCCCGTGTCCTCACCGAGGGGCCGTGGACGCACCGTTTCGTCGGCGCCAACGGCACCCGGTTCCACGTGGTCGAGGCGGGCACCGGGCCGATGGTGCTCTTCCTGCACGGCTTTCCCGAGCACTGGTGGGCGTGGCACCAGATGCTCCCGGCGGTCGCCGACGCCGGCTTCCGGGCGGTCGCCGTCGACCTGCGCGGCTACGGCGCCAGCGACAAACCACCCCGGGGGTACGACGGCTACACCCTCGCGGCCGACATCGCCGGGTTGATCCGTGCGCTCGGTGAGCGGTCGACGACGATCGTCGGCAGCGGCGTCGGCGGCATGGTGGGCTGGACGGTGGCCTCCTTCCACCCGCCGCTGGTGCGCCGGCTCGTGGTGTTGGGGGCACCACACCCGCTGCGACTGCGCGCCGGCATCTTCGCCGACCCACGCGGGCAGTTCGCCGCCTCCACCCCCGCGCTGAAGTTCCAACTACCCCGCTACGAGCACGTACTGACCCGGGACGGCGCGGCGGCCGTCGGCGAGATCCTGCGCCGCTGGGGCGGGCCACGCTGGGTCGCCGGGCCGGACTTCGAGGCGTACGCCGAGCGGTGCCGGGAGGCGATGTGCATCCCACAGGCCGCGTTCTGCGCGTTGGAGGGTTACCGCTGGGCGTTCCGCTCGCTGCTGCGGCTGCACGGCTACCGGTTCGTCCGCCTCATGCAGAAGCCGCTGTCCACCCCCACCCTGCAACTGCACGGCGCGCTTGACCCCGCCTCCCTGCCGCGTACCGCCCTGGGTTCCGGCCGCTACGTCGTCGCCCCCTACGAGTGGCGGCTGCTCGACGGGGTGGGGCACTTTCCGCACCTGGAGGCACCGGAGCTGGTGCTCGGCGAGATCCTGCGCTGGGCCAAGAGCTGACCGCTCAGACCCGCTGCTCCCGCAGGTCGGTGACCTCGGAGGCCGGCGCCCACCCCTGGTAGACGCCGAAGTCGAAGACTTCCAGCCGCATCGCCTCAGCCACCGGCCAACGGCCACCCGTGTATTCCACCCGCAACCAGGCGTCGTGCTCGCCGAGCACGATGAACGGCTGCCCCTGCCACGTGCAGGTGGTCCGCACGTACGCCAGGTCCTCGATCTCGCTCGCCGGCAGCACCCGGACGTACCGGCCGGCGCGGACCTCCTCGAAGCCCTCGCCCGGCTCGCGTTGGTAGAGGCGGATGTTGTCGCCGTCCGGGCTGGCCTGGTATTCCCGGCCCTGCCACCGGGCCACGTAACCGTCGCGCATCACGCCTCACCAACCCGTCGCCAGACCACCGTGTCGGTGTCCAGTTCGGCGACCACCCGCTCGGTGCCGTCCGCGCCGATCCGCCAGAGCTGCGTGCCGTGTGGGAGGCGCGCGCTGTCCACCTTGAACTCCGCCACCACGTCGCTGCTCTCGCCCGGGGCGAAGCCGTTGCCCCGGAACGGGGGACGCTCGATGACCCAGCCCTCCATGGCCCGCATCGCCGGCTCGTTCTGACCGCCGTACGGAATCCGGTAGAGGCTCGGCCGGTGCGCCGGCCAGCGCAGCACGTAGATCTCCTCGGCGTCCCGGGCGAACGGCGAACCGGGATAGCTGAGGCCGAGCGCGTCGTGCACCTGCGCGGGAGTGGTCAGGTGGGCCAGCTCACCGGCCCGGTGCACGAAGCCGGAGACCCGGTCGTACCCGCGATCCAGGTAGTAGGCGAGTTGGCTGGGCGCGACCGCCTTCTGCATGACAGTCGGTCGGGCCGGGTCGACCGCCGCCGGGGCGTAGCGGGGACGGGCGGTGGGCTCCGCCACGGCCGGCGCCTCCACCGGGTCCACCTCCAGGTCGTCACCGAGCCCCACCTCGGCGGCCCAGTTCGCCAACGCGACGATCTGCTCCCCGGGCAGCTTGGCACCGACCGGGGTGCCCGGGTTGACGGCGAACGACCAGTCCTCGTCCGGCCACCGCCGGATCAACTGGGCGAACTTCACGCCGACGGTGGTCACGTCGCCCTCGACGTGGTCGGCGAGGCGCTCCGGTGACGTGTAGACCACCACGTACGTCTCGCCGTCGAGCTGCGCCGTCCGCCAGACGAAACCCGGATCACCGGGGCGGCTGCCCGGCAGCGATTCCGGTGCCGCCGGTAGCAGCACCCGGGCCAGCAGCAGGGTGGACAGGAACGTGTCGGTGCTGCCGGCACCGGCGGCACCGAGGAGGTCCTCCTCGACGGTGTTCGCCGGCTCGAACTCGACAGCTGCCGGTCCGTCGGCGGGGGGCGGCTGCCCGGAGTCGTCCGCGACAGCGCTGTCGACCCGATCCGCGCCGGTCCCGACGACCGACGAGCCGTCGAAGTCGGTGCGATCGCCACTGGCCGGGACGCCACCGCGGTCAGCGGTGTGCCCGCGGCCCGTGCCGGCACCGCCCAGGCCGTCCGCAGTGTGACCGCCGTCCACCGGCCCGCTGGCGGGCGGCGCCGAAGGGATCGGACCGGGGTCGGACGACGCGGGGCCGGACGGGCGGGGACCGAAGGACGACGGACTGAACAGGTCCGGACCGGAGGGCGCCGGGTCGAACGGTCGCGGGGCGGCCTCGGCGGGGCGGGGCTGCCGGGGCGCGTCGAACCCGCCGCTGACCCCGACCGGGTCGGTGAGGTCGCGGGACTCGATGATGGTGCCCTCGATGACGATGGGCGTGAAGCCGCGGCGCGGCGCGGGCGGGCCGGAGACCGGTTCCGCGACGGATGCCGGCAGCTCCTCCACCGGCTCGAATCGGCTCGGCCGGTCGCGCGGGATCGCCTGGGTCTGCTCCGCCGACGGGCTGGGCCGCTCCGGCGCCCGGGTCGGCAGCGGCTCACCCGTCATCCGAAAGGCGCGGGTCGGCTCCTCAGCCACCGGACCGGGCCGGCGCGGCGGCAACGGCTGCGTGATCTCCTCGCCCGGTGCCGGCGCGCGTACCCCCCGGGACGCACCGAGGTCGCTGGTCGGGGGCCGCAGCGGCCGGGTGGCGTCCGGATCCGTCATCGGAAAGGCGCGGGCCGCGGTCTCCTCGGCCGGCGCGTCGGCCGGGCGGCGACGTGGGAAGGGCTGGCTGCCTCGCCCGAATCGGGTCGGTGGGGCCGCTCGGTCAGCGGAGCGCCCCCCACCCGGCATCGGGTCCGACGCCCGTTCCCGGGCGGTGGTGGGTTCGAAGAAGGAACGCCGAGCGGCCTGGGGACCGCCGTTGCCGTTACCCGCCGCCAGGCCGTCGGTGTCGCTCGGTCGATTCGCTGCCGGCCAGCCCACGCCCGGTCCGGGGGCATCGGCGGGACGGTCGGCGGGCGCCAATGGTGTGAACCGGGATGGCCGGCCGGTGCGGGGCAGGGCTCCGGCGCCCGACGCGCCGGGTCGGGGCGAGTCACTCGGGTACCGCTGACCGGTGGCGGGCAGGTCCTCCTCGCCAGGTCGGCGGGACGGCTCGACGGGGCCGGTTGTCCGCGCCGCCGGGCCGGGCGCCGAGGGTGCGCCGGCCGCTCGGGGCGTCGGGCCCCACGCGGCCCTCCGGGGCGGGACCGGGGCGGGCGGCACCGGGGCGGGCGGAGTCGGAGCAGGCGGGGCCGGAGCAGGCGGAGCCGTGGTGGGCGGGGCCGGGACAGGGCCGGAGTGCGTCGTACCCGTCGTGGGAGGCGACCCGGCAGCCGGCGCGGCGTCCCGACCGGGCGCGCCGGTGCGGGTGCGGGCCAGGGTCTCCGCCCGCTCCAGCCGAGCGCGGGCGCCCATGGCGCGGCCGGGCAGGCGCACGTCGCCGCGGGAGAGTTGAGACACGAACCAGGCCGGCAGGTAGCCCTCGACCGGCAGACCCGGGTTGACGGCGAGCCACCACTCCGGGTTGGGCCAGCCGACCGCGAGGTCGGCGAAGGGAACGCGTCGGTTGGTGCCGGAGTGCTCGCCGAGGCAGACCCGCAGTGCGGCGGCGGACGTGAAGGCGAGCACGTGCGTCCGGCCACCTGTTGTCCAGGTGCCCCACCCGGGGGGTGCCTGACCGGGCTGGGCCGGCGCGGAGACCGGCAGCAGCAGGTCGGTGCGGGACAGAAGTCGGAAGTAGAGCTCCTGGTCGTTGGCGCGCAGCGCGTCGCGCATCGCCACCTCGGCCTCCGTGGCCGGCTCCCATGCGGTCACGGCCACCTCCCCTTCCGAGAACAGGCCACAGGTATCGCGTACAACCTACAAGGTGGTACCAAGATCACAATGGCTGGTAGGCGGCGGCCAACCGGGGCGCGGGCGAGGCGATAACATCCCGTCCCGGAGCCGACACGATACGGAGGCTGTCGATGTCCCGATCGATCACGCGCCCGGTCCTCGCAGGTCTGGCCGCGAGCCTGCTGACCGTACCGGCCCTCCCGAGCGCCCCCGCCACCGCCAGGCTCCGGACGGCACCGGCGTGCGCGACCCCACTCGCCCCGGCCCGACCGGTCACGGCCACACCCTGGCCACAGCAACGGTACGACCCGACCCGCCTCGCACCCCTGACCACCGGCGCCGGGGTGACCGTCGCGGTGGTCGACTCCGGGGTGGACCGGGTGCACCCCCAGCTTGCCGGGCGCGTGCTGGCCGGCACCGATCTGCTCGACCCCGGCGGTGACGGCAGTCAGGACTGCGCCGGGCACGGCACCGGTGTGGCGAGCATCATCGCGGCGACCCCCCAGCCCGGAGTCGCCTTCCGCGGTCTGGCGCCGGGTGCCCGGATCATGCCGGTGCGGGTGAGCGAGCAGCAGGTGGTCCAGGGGCGGGAGTCGGGGCGTACGGTCAGCGCCGACGAGTTCGCCCAGGCCATCCGGTGGGCCGTCGACCACGACGCCGACGTGGTGAACCTGTCGGTCGTGTTGTACGCGGACGACCCGGAGGTCCGTTCGGCCGTGCGGTACGCGATCGACCGGGACGTGGTGCTGGTGGCCGCCGCCGGCAACCTGCACGACGGCGGGGATCCCCGGCCGTTTCCCGCCGCCTACGACGGGGTGCTCGGCGTGGGGGCGATCGGCGCGGACGGCGGTCGGGCGGCCTTCTCGCAGACCGGATCGTACGTGGACCTGGTCGCACCGGGCAGTGAGGTGCTGACCGCCGCACCCGGGTCGGGCCATCATCAGGTCGAGGGCACCAGCTACGCCGCGCCGTTCGTGGCCGCCACCGCCGCGTTGCTGCGCGAGTACCGGCCCGAGTTGACCGCGGCCCAGGTGGCGGAACGGATCATCGCCACCGCCGATCCGGCTCCCGACGCGGGCCACGGCGGCGGGTACGGCGCCGGCGTGCTGAACCCGTACCGGGCGGTCATCGAGACCAGCGGCAGCCGTGCCGCCGGCCCCCGACCGGCCGCCGTGCTCGCCGCCGACCGGGCCGACCCGGCGCTGCTGGCCCGCCAGGCCCGCCGGGCGACCGCGCAGAGACGCGCCCTGCTGGTCAGCGCGGCGGTTGGCACGATGACGGCCACCGTGGCGCTGCTCGCCTTGGTGGTGCCCCGTGGCGCCCGACGACGCTGGCGCCCGGCCGACCCAGCCTGAGGCCGACAGACCGCCCGGACCGAGAACCCGCGGCGGCCGGGCGGCTGACCGGGACACGGTCAGCGCTCCCGAGCCGCCGCGCTCACTGGAACAGCCCGGTGTTCTTCTTTTCGGTGTCCAGGTAGTCGGTGGCCGAGTCGTGCACCGCCACCTTGATGTCCCGCAGCATCGCCTGGAGATCCTGCGAGGCGGACCGCCACCGCGTCTGCCGCTGCTCGTAGGCCTGACGGGCCTCGCCCGTCCAACTCGCCACCAGCGGGGCGGCGTCCCGTTCGAGTTGGCCGAGCTGCGAGTCGAGCGTGTTCAGCGCCTTCTGGATGTCCGCGCCGGCCTGCTGGAGCGCGGCGAAGTTGACGACCAGCACACCATGGTCCATCGGATTTCCCTCCCGAGCGGGATCAGAGCGGCAGTTGGATGCCGCCGCGATTGGTGCCGGCAACCCGGCTTGCCACCTCGTCGTCGGAGGCGTCGTACTGCCGGCCGGCGGTGCGGATCGCCCCGGCGGTCTCCCGCAGCGCCCGGTGCAGCGCCGCCTGGTCCTGTGACCACTGCTGCTTGACCTGCTCGAATGACCGGCCGCCAGCACCACGCCAGGCCTGCTGCAACACCTGCAACTCGGCCAGCAGGCCGGTCAGCATGGACTGCAACGACTGGTCTACCTGCTCGAACTTCGCGGCGGTCTGCTGCATCACCGCGGCTTCTGCCTGGGTCTGGGACACCCGGACGTCACCTCGTCTCCCTGATCGAACCTTGGCCCTCGACGCGCCCGCCCTGTGAACGCGTCGTTCGCTTGGCCCGGTCGTCGAGCACTGAGACGCGGGTCAGCGATGACTTCGTGGCTGACGGTAGCGGCCTCGTTGCGGTTCTGCTACCCCCCATGTCTCCCCTGTGGACAACCATGCGAGCCATCGGTCGCTTACGATGTGCCGCAGCCACGTCGCGGCGTGTGACGGGCCGTCGCAGGGCGGCCCGGCCGCCCGACCCGGTCCACACTGGTCGAGGAGGCGCGGTGCCCGCGATCACCACCGGAGGGCCGCACCCG
Organism: Micromonospora sp. NPDC023888; assembly: GCF_040639415.1. NCBI lineage: Bacteria > Bacillati > Actinomycetota > Actinomycetes > Micromonosporales > Micromonosporaceae > Micromonospora > Micromonospora sp. NPDC023888. Next base: position 6,813 of record NZ_JBEZZW010000007.1, read on the forward strand.
GCGACCCCGGTCGCCTCCGGGCCGAGCGCCGTCCCGCGAGCACCCGGGTCGGGTCGGGCCGATGCGGTCGGCCTGGATCCGACCGGCCCGCGCACCCCCCGTCGCCGGTCACCCCTGGCCCGCCGGGCCTGGTCCGATCGGCGGTCCGGCACGGCGGTACGGGCCGGTCAACTGGTAACCGCGCAGGTCGCGGCGGCACTCGTCCTCACCGCCCTCGGCCGGCCCGCACCTGTCGTCGTCGCGGCCGTGCTGCTGGCCGTGCTGCTGCTGGCGGCCGCCGGGGTCCGGTTCCGGGGCCGGTGGCTCTTCGAGTGGCTCGGCACCGCGGTCGGGCACCTGACCCGACGTCGGGCGCTCGCCGGGCCGGCCGGAGCGGCCGACCTGCTCGACCTGGTCGCTCCCGGCACCGTCGTCCGCTCGACGGAGCTGACCGGCGGCCCGGCCGCCGTTCTGGAGGACACCGCGGGCATGGTGGCGCTACTGGAGCTCGGCGACCCCGGTGACCTGCTCGGCGACGTGTCCCGGGCGATCCCCGCACCAGCCGCGTTGCTGCCCCCGGCCGGTCCGGACGTGCCCCCGCTCCGGGTTCAACTGCTGCTCGCCGGGTCGCCGGCACCGGTGCCGGCCGCGGGTGGCACCGCCGGCACGTCGTACCGGCAGCTCACCGACGGACGGCTCGCCGGGCGGGAGCGGGCGGTGGTGGCGATCCGGGTGCTGCGGGTGGACGGCTGGTCGGAGGAGGACCTGCGCCGCGTACTCGCCGGCACGGTACGTCGCGTCGTCCGCCGGTTCGGATCGCTGACCGCGCGGCCACTCGGCGTGCCCGCGGCCCTGCGCGTCCTGGCCGAGCTGGCCCACCACGACGGCCAGCCGGTGCGGGAGTCCTGGCCGGCACTGCGCTGCGGCACCCTGGTGCAGGCCACCTTCCGGCTGGTCCAGTGGCCGGAGGCGGGCGCCACGGGTGGGCGGCGGCTGGTGCCCCGGATGCTCGCGCTGCCGGCGACCGCGACGACTGTGTCGATCACCGCGGGTCCGTCGCCGAGCACCGGGACCGGCCCGCCGCCCACCGAGCTGACCGTACGGCTGGCCGCCACGACGGCGACCGAGCTGACCGCGGCCACCAAGGCGCTGCACCGCCTGGTGACCGACCAGGGCGGGGAGCTGCGCCGCCTCGACGGCGCCCACCTGCCCGGGCTGGCTGCCACGCTGCCGTTGGCGTTGACCACACCCGGGGCCCGGCCCCGCGTCGCGATGGACGACTGGGAGCTGACCCTGGGCGACGCGGGGATGATGGTCGGCACGAACCGGCACGGCAGGGCCGTCACCGTGCGACTCTTCCGGCCGGAGAGCACCCGGGTGCTACTGGTCGGCGGGGTACGCGCGGCCCAGTTGGTGGCCCTGCGCGCACTCGCCCTGGGCGCGCTCGTGGTGGTGCAGACCGCACGGCCGCGCGCCTGGGAGCCGTTCGTCCGGGGGGTGGGCGCGCCGGGCGGGACGATTCCGCTGCTCCCGACCGGTCGACCGGTCGCCGACGGGGTGGGCACCGCCCTGCGTCCGTTACTGCTGGTCGTCGACGCCGGGCCGGTGCCGGCCGAGGCCGAGCCGGGTCCGCCGTGGCGGGCCACGCTTGTCGTACGGGACGAGTTGACCGCTGCCGACGTCGACTCGTTGAGCCGCGCCGACCTCGCGTTGCTGCAACCGCTCGACGACAGCGAGGCCGCGCTGGCCGGCGCCGCCCTGGGGCTGGGCGGCTCCGCCGAGTGGCTGACCCGGATCCGGGACGACATGGTCGCCGTGGTCAACCGGCGGGCGCTGCGCTGGGCGCTGCTCTCCCCCACGCCGATCGAGTCACAACTGATCGGGCCGCCGGGGCGCGGCTGAACCACCCGCATGGTCAACTGCGGGTTACGCCGGTGCGAGGTCCGTGGCACGATCCCCGCCATGGGTTTTCTGAAAGGTCTGCTGATTCGGCTGGCCAGCACAGCGCTGGCATTCTGGCTGGCCACACTCCTCATTCCGGGCATCTCACTGGAGTCGGACTCCGCCGGCGAGACGATCACCACGCTGCTCCTGGTGGCGGTGATCTTCGGCGTGGTCAACGCGGTCCTCCAGCCGGTCATCAAGACCGTCGGCTGTGGCTTCTACCTGCTGACCCTGGGTCTCATCGCGCTTGTGGTGAACGGGCTGCTGTTCCTGCTCACCAGTTGGATCGCCGACCAGGCGGGGCTGCCGTTCACGGTGGACGGTTTCTGGCCGGCCGCAGTGCTCGGTGCCCTGTTCGTGAGCATCGTGACCTGGATCCTCGGCGCCGTCCTCGACCGGGACTGACCGTCTGCGGGCCAGCACCGATCCGGTTCGCCGAGGGCTGCCACCACGGCCGGCCAATGACCAGGATCTGGGAATTGGCCGGTCGGGCCGGGCACCCCGGCGGCTAGCGTCGCAGCGTGTTCTCGCTGACTCGCACCGACGGTCACCTGCTCAGCACCGACCCCGCCCGACTCGATCTGGCATTGGTGCATCTCTGGTTGTCCACCGACGCGTACTGGGCGCTCGGTCGGGACCGGGAGACCACGGCACGGGCGTTCGCCGGCTCGCTGCCGTTCGGCGTCTACCGCCCCGAGGACGACCGGCAGGTGGCGGTGGCCCGGGTGGTCACCGATGGCGCCACCTTCGCGTGGCTCTGCGACGTGTACGTCGACCGCGCCGCCCGGGGCCGCGGGTTGGGCGGTTGGCTGACCGGTGCCATCCGCGACCACCTGGACGACCTCGGCGTACGCCGGATCCTGCTGGCCACGAACGACGCGCACCAGGTGTACGCGAAGGTGGGCTTCACGGCGTTGGACGTGCCGGAGCGGTGGATGCAGCTCGATCGACGCACTCCGGTGACGCCGCTCACTGGAAAGGAGCAAAACGACAGTACGCCCCTTACGGTGGAGCGGTGACGCCACTCCGCCTGGGATACCTCTACGGCTTCGGCGCGTATCTGCTCTGGGGCTTCTTTCCGCTCTACTTCAAACTGTTGCGGCCGGCCGGGCCACTTGAGGTACTGGCCCACCGGGTCGTCTGGTCGGTGGTCTTCGTGGCCCTGCTGCTTGCGGCGCTGCGCAACATCGGCTTCCTGCGGGCCCTTGTGCGACGTCCCTGGGCGGTGGCCGGGATCGTCGCCGCCGCCGCGCTGATCGCCGTCAACTGGGGCACCTACATCTACGGGGTCAACTCCGACCGGGTGGTCGAGACCGCGCTCGGCTACTTCATCAATCCGCTGGTCGTGGTGCTGCTCGGGGTGACAGTGCTGCGGGAGCGGCTCCGCCCGGCACAGTGGCTGGCGCTGGGAATCGGCGCGTCAGCGGTCGTGGTGCTCACCGTGGACTACGGCCGGCTGCCCTGGTTGGCGTTGACGCTGGCGTTCAGTTTCGCGGGCTACGGCCTGGTCAAGAAGCGGCTCGGCCTGCCGGCGGCGGAAGGCCTCTTCGTCGAGTCGGCGGTGCTGGCCCTGCCGGCGTTGGGTTACCTGGCCTGGCTCACCAGCCGCGGCCAGTCCACGTTCGGCCACGTCTCGGCCGGGCACACCGCGCTGCTGGTGCTTGCCGGCGCGGCCACGGCGATCCCGCTGCTCCTGTTCGCCGGGGCGACCAACCGGCTACCCCTGAGCGGTCTCGGCATGATCCAGTATCTGGCGCCGATCCTCCAGCTCGGCTGCGGCGTGCTGATCTTCCACGAGCCGATGCCGCCGGCCCGCCTCGCCGGTTTCGCGCTGGTCTGGCTCGCCCTCATCGTCTTCACCGCCGATGTCGTGCGCAGCTCCCGCCGAACCCGAACCCCCAGGCAACCCGCCCTGGTCCCCTGACCCTCCCGCACCCTCGTCCCCGGACGGCGGGTGGGGTCTCTCAGGGGACCGCGTAGGTGAGGATGGGCGTGCCGTCGGCTCGCTGAAGTTCGACGCTGACCAGCTCGGCGTCGGTGAAGCGGGTGACGCCGGTGACGCTGAGGTCGTCGCCGGGGGCCGCCAGCCAGGAGCCGATCTGTTCGCTGGCGCCGCTGGGGCCGCGCGCCACCAGCCGGAACGGGTATGCCTTGCTGTAGCTCGTCCGCGCGTCGTACCCGCAGCGCATGGTCACCCGGGTACCCCACTTGGTGCCGATGAGCCCGATGTCCGCGTGCACCGGCCCGGTGCTGGCCACCGGACGCATGGCGACCATCGACACCTGCGGCGCCGGTGTGCTGCCCTGGGCGACCGGAGGGCCGGACGGGTCGGGTCGGGGCAGCACCACGGCGGTGCCCACACCGACAAGCAGGGCCAGCCCGGCGGCGGCCAGGGTGGTCAACGCGTACCGTCGCCGGTCCGTGGCGCGTTCCCGACGCCTGCGACGCCGGGCCTCCTCCAGCAACGCTGGCACCCGGGGCGGGGCCGGTGGCGGCAGGATCTGCTCCAACCCCGCCGGGTCGAGCCGCCCGAGCAACCCGGGCAGGACGGCGATCTCGGCGACCGCCTCGCGGCAGGACGCGCAGCCGCCGAGGTGCCGCTCGTAGGCCGCCCGCTCGGCGGGGGCCAGGGCACCCAGCACGTACGCGCCATCGTCGTGCGCGAACTCGCACCGGGTCATCCCGTCACTCCCATCTCAGCCAGGACCAACCGTAGGGACCGCAGCGCGTAGTGGGTGCGGGACTTCACGGTCCCCGGTGGCACGCCCAGACGGGACGCCGCCTCGGCCACCGACCGTCCCTGGTAGAAGCACTCGACAAGCACCTCCCGGTGGGTCGGGCTGAGCCGGTTGAGCGCCTCGGCGACGGTCCACGCCTCCACCGCCCGCTCGGCCTCGTCGATCACCTCGGGCGGTTCGGGAAGGTCGTCGGTGAAAACCTCGCCGACCCGGGTGGAACGCCGCCGCCAGGCGTCGATGGCCAGGTTGCGCGCGGTGGTGAAGAGCCACGACCGCACCGAACCGCGCTGCGGGTCGAGCGACTCCGGATGTCGCCAGGCCCGCAGCAGCGTCTCCTGCACCAGGTCCTCGGCTCGCTGCCGGTCGCCGTTGACCAGCCGCAGGGCATGCGCGTACAGCGCCTCCGCGTGCTCGTCGTGCAGCGCGCGCAGCAGTTGGGCGTCGTGGTCGCTGATGGCGGTCTCCCTCGCTTCCGGCGCGCGTCCGGCGTTGCGTTCGCTCGGAAATACGTGCTGTCACGCCGATCGGTTCAGCCCGAGGTCAGACCGGTTACGTGCGGTAGCCGCCCGCGAAGGTGTTCACGGCCGGTTCACATCGTGGCCGACGCCCGCTCACCGCGTCCTCCTAGCGTCCGCCTGGTACGCCGCCTGCCGTGCCACCGACTCCTCTGGAGGCTCCCCCATGAGCGACAGTCCCCGGCTGCTTCCGCTGCTGACCGGCAGCCGCCATGGCACCCGTGACGCCATGACCTGTCTGTACCGCTGCGGGAACGCCTGTGACCACCCGGTCCCGAACACCTCCGACAACGCGTACTTCGGTGACGTGGTGAACGCCGAGGTCTCGCGGCGCGGCGTGGTCCGGGCCGGCGCGGTCGGCGCACTGGTCCTCGGCTTCGGCGGCGCGGCTGCCGGTGCGGCGCCGGCCCTGGCGGCCCCCGCCACCCCGGACGTCCCGGAGGCCTTCGGTTTCGGCCGACCCGGCACCGGCGTCGGCAACGGGGCGCTCACCTTCAAGCCGATCCCACCGAACAAGCTGGACACCCTGGTCGTCCCGAACGGCTACGACCACGCCGTGGTGATCAGGTGGGGTGACCCGGTGCTGCCGGGTGCGCCCGAGTTCGACCTGCACCACCAGACCGCCGCGGCGCAGTCCAAGCAGTTCGGTTACAACAACGACTTCGTGGGCGTGCTGCCGCTGGACAAGCAGGGCCGGCGCGCACTGCTCGTGGTCAACCACGAGTACACGAACGAGGAGCTGATGTTCCCGGGCTTCCCCGGCCTGGACGGGCTCTCCTCCGAGCAGCTCCGCACCACCATGGCCGCGCACGGCATGTCGGTGGTGGAGGTGGAGCGGGTCGCGGGCACCGGGCAGTGGAAGCCTGTCGACACCGGCCGCCGACCGTACAACCGGCGGGTCACCGCGCTCAGCACCAAGTTCGACCTGACCGGCCCGGCCGCCGGCTCGGCCTGGCTGAAGACCGCCGCCGACCCCAAGGGTCGTACGGTCGTCGGCACGCTCAACAACTGCTCCGGTGGCGTGACCCCGTGGGGCACCGTGCTCTCCGGCGAGGAGAACTTCAACCAGTACTTCGTGGGCGCGGACGCCGCCCCGGCCGAGCTGAAGGCGAAGCTGGACCGCTACGGCATCACCACCGCGAGCCGCTACCCCAGCGGCAGCCGCAAGTGGGAGCGCGCCGACGAGCGCTTCGACCTGGCCCGGCACCCCAACGAGGCGCACCGGTTCGGCTGGGTCGTCGAGATCGACCCGTTCGACCCGGAGAGCCGCCCGCGCAAGCACACCGCGATGGGCCGGTTCAAGCACGAGGGCGCGAACGTGATCGTCGCGAAGGACGGTCACGTGGTCGCGTACATGGGCGACGACGAGCGGTTCGACTACCTCTACAAGTTCGTCTCGGACCAGAAGTTCCTGAACGGCAACTCCTGGGCCGCCCGCAAGCACAACCTGACCCTGCTGGAGTCCGGCACGCTCTACGTGGCGAAGCTCGACCAGACAAGCGCCGCCGAGATCGACGGCTCGGGTCAGCTCCCCACCGACGGCGCGTTCAACGGCCGGGGGCGCTGGATCAAGCTGGTCAGCGGCAACCGGTCGTTCGTCGACGGGATGACCGCCGCGGACGTGCTCACCTTCACCCGGCTGGCCGGCGACAAGGTCGGCGCGACCAAGATGGACCGCCCCGAGGACGTGGAGCCGAGCCAGCTCACCGGCAAGGTGTACGTGGCGCTCACCAACAACACCGACCGCGGTAAGGCCGGCAAGGCCGCGGCCGACGAGGCCAACCCGCGCAACGCCAACAAGCACGGGCAGATCCTGGAGCTGGTCGAGGACCGCAACGACAACACTGCGGAGACCTTCGCCTGGTCGCTGCCGATCGTCTGCGGCGACCCGACCGACCCGTCGACCTTCTTCGCCGGGTACGACAAGACCAGGGTCTCCCCGATCTCCTGCCCGGACAACGTCGCCTTCGACGCCACCGGCAACCTGTGGATCTCCACCGACGGCAACGCGCTGGGCAGCAACGACGGCCTGTTCGCCACGGCCGTCGAGGGCCCGGAGCGGGGTCACCTCAAGCAGTTCCTGACCGTGCCGCTCGGCGCGGAGACCTGCGGGCCGTTCATCACCGGCGACAACCGCTCGGTCTTCGTCGCCGTGCAGCACCCGGGTGAGATCACCGGCGCCTCGGTGGAGAACCCGGCCTCGAACTGGCCCGACGGCGACTACGCCAAGCCGGGCGTGGTGGTCACCTGGCGTCTCGACGGCGGCCCGGTGGGCAGCTGACGGTGCCGCTGCGGTCGGTGGACCGCTGAACGTCACTCACGGCGGGTCCGGCGCTGGACCGCCACGAGAGGCCCTCTCCCAGCCCGGGAGAGGGCCTCTCGCCGTCGGTGGGGTCAGGTGTCGGCGGCGATGCCGTCGGCGACGCTGCGGGCGACGGTGAGCAGTTTGGCGCGGACCACCCGGGCGGAGGTCATCATCTCGCTGGCCGGCAACGCGCAGGCCAGCACGACCCGGCGTTCCATGTCCTTGTCCGGCGCGACGAGCACCGCCGCACACGCCACCCCCTGGCGGAACTGCCCCATCTCCAGTTGCATGCCACGCCGGTCACCGGCGGCCAGGTCGGCCTCGAACGCCTCGGTGGTGGTGAGCGTGGCGCTGGTGAACGGGCGCATGCCGTACTCCCGCAGGTAGCGGTGGCGTTGATCGGCGGTCAGGGTGGCGAGCAGTGACTTGCCGAGAGCCGTCGCGTGCGCACCCTCGTCGAAGCCGGGGACCAGGTCCTCCAGGTAGGGCGAGCGGTGCCCCTCGGCGACCGCCGTGAGGGCCACCTGCCCGCCGACGAAGCGACCCAGGAAGTGGCTGTAGCCGGTGTCCAGAGCCGCCCGTCGCAGCGTCTCACCGACCACCGGCGGGCCGCGGAACGCCGTCACCAGCTCCCGGTAGCGGTCGGCCACCTCCAACCCCACGATGTACGTGCCGTCCTCGCGACGGATCACGTAGCCCTCGTAGGCGAGGGTGCGGACCAGGTGGTAGGTGGTCGCCACGGTCAGCTCGCACCGCCTGGCGATCTGCTTGACGGTCAGGCCTTTCGGGGCACGACCGACCGACTCCAACACCCGCAGCGCTCGGGACACGCTGCGGATCAGGTCCGAAGGTTCTGCCAAGGGGTCGCGCACAACCACCTCCGCCGCCGGGGACTTACACCATATGAAATACAGGCCCACTGCGAAATGCCTGTTCGGGTGGAGGATGCCAGATCATCACCCACAGCGTGTACCCCGGTGGTCACCAAGAGTGGCCCGAGCAGGGTTCACGTAACTTTGCCGGACGATGATTAACACCGTCTCCACCTCCGACCCGACCATCGCCCGACCCCACCCGGTCCGGGCCAGCGCCGGCGCAGTCGTCACCACCGTGGCCTGCGTACTGCCCGTCTTCCTGCTCGGCGGTCTCGCCGTGCAGATGGGCACCGACCTCGGCTTCTCCCCGGCCGGCCTCGGCCTGGCCGTGGCCGTCTACTTCGGGATCAGCGCGCTGGCCTCGGTACCCTCCGGCCGGCTGGTCGAGCGGTACGGGCCGGCCCTGGTAGCCCGCTGCGGCATCGCGCTGGCCGCCGGGTCGATGCTGGCCGTGGCCGCCTTCGCCCGGTCGTACCCCATGCTTGTCGGCCTGCTGGCGCTCAGCGCCGCCGCGAACGCGCTCGGCCAGTTGGCAAGCAACGCGGCGCTGGCCCAGCACGTGCCGGCCCGACGACAGGGGTTGTCGTTCGGCGTCAAGCAGGCCGCCATCCCCGCCTCCACCCTGCTGGCCGGGGCGGCGGTGCCCACCTTCGCGCTCACCGTCGGCTGGCGCTGGGCGTTCGTGGCCGCCGCCGTGGCCGCGCTGACCACGCTCCCCGCCGTACCCCGGCAGTTGCCCGGCCCGGCGCGGCGGGCCGGCGCGTCCGGCGCGGGTCGGGCCACTGTGGCGCTCGTGGTGATCGGCGCGGCGGCGACGTTGGCCGCGGCCGCCGCCAACACGCTCGGCACCTTCCTTGTGGACTCCGCTGCGGCTCGGGGCCTCTCGCCCGGCCTCGCCGGCCTCACCCTGACCCTGGGCGGCACGGTCTGCATGGTGGCCCGGGTGGGCGCCGGCTGGTTCGCCGACCGGCGCGACACAGGCCACGTAGCCCTCATCGCCGCGATGCTCGTCGTCGGCGCGGCCGGGCTGACCCTGCTCGCGTTGACCGGCTCGGTGCCGCTGGTGGCCGGCGTGGTGCTCGGCTTCGGCCTGGGTTGGGCCTGGCCCGGCCTGATGAACTTCGCGGTGGTCCGGCTCCACCCGCAGTCACCGGCCACCGCCACCTCGATCACCCAGACCGGGGTGTACGCGGGCGGCTGTCTCGGCCCGCTGAGCCTCGGCCCACTCGCCGCCCACTTCGGCTACCCCGCCATGTGGACCACGGCGGCGGTGGCGATGCTGCTCGCCGCCGCCCTCATGCTCGTCGGCAGTCGCCTGTTGACAGCGGCCCGCCCCGAGCACCGTGGTGGTGACACGGCGGCCCGGACACCCGGCGAGGTGCCGCGATAGCGTCCGGGCGGGATGGGTGGGTCAGCCGGTGCGGTCGGCGATGTAGTCGCAGAGCGATTCGAGCGCCCGGCGGGACGGGCCCTGCGGAAGCGGACCCAGGCGCGCGCGGGCGTCCTCGGCGTAACTACGAACGGTCTCCCGGGCGCGCTTGAGCGCCGGGCTCTCCCGCAGGAGCCCCAACGCCTCCGCGTGCAGCGCGTCGTCGGTGAGCGGGCCGGTCGCCAGGATCTCCCGCAGCCGCACCGAGGACGCGTCGGCGTCGTCCGCCGCGCGAGCGTAGAGCACCGGCAGGGTCGGGACACCCTCGCGCAGGTCCGTGCCGGGCGTCTTGCCCGACTGACCCGACTCGGAGGCGATGTCCAGCAGGTCGTCGGAGAGCTGGAAGGCGACGCCGATCGTCTCGCCGTACCCGGCGAGGGCATCCACGTGCTCCGCGGGGGCGCCACCGAACATCCCGCCGAACCGGGCCGACGTGGCGATGAGCGAGCCGGTCTTCTCGGCGATCACGTGCAGGTAGTGGGTCACCGGATCGTCGCCGACGCGCGGGCCGACGGTCTCCGCGATCTGACCGTGCACCAGCCGGGCGAAGGTACGGGCCTGCAACCGGACCGCCTCCGGGCCCAGATCGGCGGCGATGTCCGCCGCCCGGGCGAAGAGGTAGTCGCCGACCAGGATGGCGACCGAGTTGGTCCAGCGGGAGTTGGCGCTCGGCGCGCCCCGACGGACGGCAGCCTCGTCCATCACGTCGTCGTGGTAGAGGGTGGCGAGGTGGGTGAGCTCCATCACCACGGCGGCCGGGACCACCTGCGCGCCGCTGGGGTCACCGAACTGGGCGCCGAGCGCCACCAGCAGCGGCCGGAAACGCTTCCCGCCGGCTTCCAGAAGGTGCCGGGCCGCTTCGGTGACGAACGGGTCGGCGCTTGCCACACTGGCCCGCAGCTCGACCTCGACCGTGTCCAGCACACCGAGCACGGACGCCTCGACGCGAGGATCGGCAAGGTGGAGGCCGAGCGCGCCGAACTGACTCGTGCTCGCCCGACCCCGCCGACCGCCGGAGCCGGAGGAACCTGAACGCTCGCCCGCCGGATTCACCACGCCATCAACCATGCCACACCCGTTCTACCTGCTCCGGGTCGGGGATACGCACCGGGGGTCGGCACGTGAACACGCGCCGACCCCCGATGATCGATCCCTCGGTCATCTAACGAATTCGGCAGCTCCGGTAGCCAGATCGAGCAGCGGCGCCGGGGCGACACCCAGCACCAGGGTCGCCAGCACACCGATCATCAACGCGGCGGAGGTGAGCCCACCGGGGACGGTGACGGTCGGGGTGGACTCGCCCGGCTCGGACAGCCACATCATCACCACGACCCGCAGGTACGGGAACGCCAGCACCATGCTGGTCAGCACACCGGCGATCACCAGCCAGGTCTGACCACCCTCCAGCGCCGGCCCGAAGACCGCGAACTTGCTCATGAAGCCACTGGTCAGCGGGATACCGGCGAAGGCCAGCAGGATGAAGGTGAACAGGGCGGCGAAGAACGGCGAGCGGCGGCCCAGCCCGGCCCACCGGGACAGGTGGGTGGCCTCCCCGTCGGCGTCGCGCACCAGGGTCACCACCGCGAACGCGGCGAGCACCGAGAAGCCGTACGCGACCAGGTAGAACATCGTGCCGGCCAGCCCGTCGCGGCTCGGCGCCAGCACCCCGACCAGCAGGTAGCCGGCGTTGGCGATCGAGGAGTACGCGAGCAGCCGCTTGATGTCGGTCTGGGTGACCGCGAGCACCGCGCCGACAAGCATGGTCAGCACCGCCACCACGCCGAGGACCGGGGTGAAGTCCCAGTTGGCGCCGGCGAACGCGACGTGGAAGACACGCAGCAGGGCACCGAACGCGGCGACCTTGGTGCAGGCGGCCATGAAACCGGTGACCGGGGTCGGCGCGCCCTGGTAGACGTCCGGGGTCCACACGTGGAACGGCGCCGCCGCGGCCTTGAAGAGCAGCCCGATGGCGAGCAGCGCCATGCCGGCGAAGAGCAGCACCTCGCTGGCCGGCGAGTCGCTCACCGCCGCGTTGATGGTGGCGAAGTCGACGCCGGCCACCCGACCGGGGATACCGGCGGTGAAGCCGTAGATCAGGGCCACGCCGAACAGGAAGAAGGCGGAGGCGTACGCGCCGAGCAGGAAGTACTTCATCGCCGCCTCCTGGCTCAGCAGGCGGCGGCGACGGGCCAGCGCGCAGAGCAGGTAGAGCGGCAGGGAGAAGACTTCGAGCGCGATGAACATGGTCAGCAGGTCGTTCGCCGCCACGAAGATCAGCATGCCGCCGATCGCGAACGTGGTGAGCGGGTAGACCTCGGTGAGGCCGTTGCGCCCCTCGGCCTGCCGCCGGTCGTCGGCGGACTCGGCGGTCACCGCGGCCTGGGCGACGAACGCCCCGCCCAACTCGACCGAGCGGTCACCGATCAGCAGCAGCGCCATCGCGGCCAGCACCAGGATCGCGCCCTGGAGGAACAGCGTCGGGCCGTCGATCGCGAGGGCCTGGCCGGCGGTGATCATCCGCTCGTCGGCGTTGAGCACCACCATGGTCAGCGCCGCGAGCACCGCCAACAGCGCCAGCGTCAACTGCACGACGTGCCGCAGGCGCCGGGGCACGAAGGCCTCGACGAGCACGCCGAGCAACGCGGTGCTCAGCATGATCAAAATCGGAGAGAGCGCCGCGTAGTCGATCGACGGCAACTTGAAATCGGTCACTTTGCCGCCTCCTGGACGGTGCCGACCGACGGGGCCGGGTCGGTTCTGCCGATGTCGTCCATGGTCGCCTGGACAGCCGGGTTGATCACGTCAGTGACCGGCTTGGGGAAGAAGCCGAGCAGCACGATCAGTGCGATGAGTGGAGCGACCACGACCTTCTCACGCAGGTTCAGGTCCCGGCGCATGCCGTCGACCTCGGTGAGCGTCGGGTTGAGAGTGCCCTGGGTGGTGCGCTGCACCATCCACAACACGTACGCGGCGGCCAGGATGATCCCGAGCGTGGCGATGATCGCGACCGGCTTGTTCACCGTGAAGGTGCCGATCAGCACCAGGAACTCGGAGATGAACGGCGCCGTACCGGGCAGCGCGAGCGAGGCGAGACCGGCGAAGAAGAGCACCCCGGCGAGCACCGGGACCAGCTTGCCGGCGCCACCGAAGTCGCTGATCAGCGCGGAACCACGCCGCGAGATCAGCATGCCCACCACCAGGAACAGCAGGCCCGTCGCCAGACCGTGGTTGAGCATGTAGAGCACCGCGCCGGTGCCGGCCTGGGTGGTGAAGGCGAAGATACCCACCCCGATGAACCCGAAGTGCGCGATCGAGGTGTACGACACCAGCCGCTTGAGGTCGTTCTGGCCGACCGCCAGCAGCGCCGCGTAGACGATGCCGATCACGCCCAACGCCAGCGCCCACGGCGCGAACCACTTCGACGCCTCCGGGAACAGCGGCAGGCAGTACCGCAGGATGCCGAACGTGCCGACCTTGTCCAGTACGCCGACGAGCAGGGCCGCGGCACCCGCCGGGGCCGCACCACCGGCGTCCGGCAACCAGGTGTGGAACGGGAAGAACGGGGCCTTGATGGCGAACGCGAGGAAGAAGCCGAGGAACAGCCACCGCTCGGTGCCGGTGCTGATGTCGACCTCCGACAGCGCCTGCCAGTCGAAGGTCTTGCCGCCGACCACCCACAACCCGATCACGGCGGCCAGCATGAACAGACCGCCGACGAGCGAGTAGAGGAAGAACTTCACCGCCGCGTACTGCCGCTGGTGGCCGCCGTAGCTGCCGATCAGGAAGTACATCGGGACCAGCATGACCTCGAAGAACACGTAGAACAGGAAGACGTCGGCGGCCGCGAAGACACCGATCATCGTGCATTCGAGGACCAGCAGCAGCGCGAAGTAGACAGGCACCGACCGCTTGGAGGACTCGGCGTCATGCCAGGAGGCCAGGATCACCAGCGGCACCAGGACCGCGATCAGCATCAGCATCACCAACGCGATGCCGTCGGTGGCGAAGGTGAAGCTGACGCCCCAGTCCGGGATCCACGAGTACGACTCGCGGAACTGGAACCGCTTACCGCCGGCGTTGAAGCTGACCCACATCGCCACCGAGAGCGCCAGCACCAGCAGCGACCAGACGAACGCCACCTGCTTGGCCAGCTCCGGCCGATGGCGCGGCAGGAAGGCCACCACCAGGGCGCCCACCAGTGGCGCCACGGTGAGCACCGAGAGGAACGGGAAGTTGGACATTATGCGGCCTTACCTCCGTCGTCACTGCGTGGTCCGCCGGCGGGGGCGGCCGGGAACAGGTCGATCACGCCAACCACCCCGCCTGCACCGCCAGGAACGCCGCCATCACCAGCAGCGCACCGGCCAGGATCGAGGTGGCGTACGAGCGGACGAAGCCGGTCTGCATCCGCCGGAGCCGACCCGAGCCGCCGCCGACCGCGGCGGCGAGCCCGTTCACCAGCCCGTCGATGCCCCGGTTGTCGAGGTAGACAAGCGCCCGGGTGAGGAAGATGCCCGGCTTCTCGAAGACCGCCTCGTTCACCGCGTCCGCGTACAGGTTGCGCCGCGCGGCGGTGACAAGCACCCCGGCCGGCTGCGGTGCGGTGGCCGTACCGGCCCGGAACAGGAACCAGGCCAACCCTGCGCCGAGCACGGTCACCAGCAGCGACAGCGTCGTGATCACGGCGTGCGAGAGGACCGCCTCGTGTTCCGCGTGCTCGCCGCCCAGGCCGGCGGTCGCCGTCAGCCAGTCCGGCACCGAGGTGGAGAGCAGGAAACCAGCGCCGACCGAACCGGCCGCCAGCAGGATCAGCGGGATGGTCATCAGCTTCGGCGACTCGTGCGGGTGTTCGATGTCGTCGGTCCAGCGCTTCGGGCCGTGGAAGGTGAGCACGAACAGCCGGGTCATGTAGAACGCGGTGAGCCCCGCGCCGAGCAGCGCCGCCCCGCCGAAGAGCCAGGCGGTCCAGTCCTCCCGCTCGAAGGCGGCCACGATGATCGGCTCCTTGGAGAAGAAGCCGGAGAACGGGAACATGCCGATGATGGCCAGCCAGCCCATCATGAAGGTCAACCAGGTGACCTTCATGTACGTCGACAGCCCGCCGAAGCGGCGGATGTCGACCTGGTCCTTCATCCCGTGCATCACCGAGCCGGCGCCCAGGAACATGTTGGCCTTGAAGAACCCGTGCGCCAGCAGGTGCACGATGGCGAGCGCGTACGCCCCGCCGCCCAGGCCGACACCGAGGAACATGTAGCCGATCTGGCTCACCGTCGACCAGGCGAGCACCCGCTTGATGTCGTCCTTGGCCGCGCCGATGATGCAGCCCATCAGCAGGGTGAGCGCACCGACGCTCACCACCACGAGCTGGAGCGTCGAGTTGGCGGAGAAGACCGGGTTGGACCGGGCGATCAGGTAGACGCCCGCGGTGACCATGGTGGCGGCGTGGATGAGCGCCGACACCGGGGTGGGGCCCTCCATCGCGTCCGGCAACCATGCCTGGAGCGGGAACTGACCGGACTTGCCGGCCGCACCGAGCAGCAGCAGCAGACCGAGGACCAGCACCGTGGCGCCGGTCAGCGCACCGACACCGTTGAACACCTCGTCGTACTGGGTGGTGCCCAGGGTGGCGAACATGATGAAGATCGCGATGGCCAGGCCGGCGTCGCCGACCCGGTTCATCAGGAACGCCTTCTTGCCGGCGGTGGCCGCGCTAGGCCGCTCGTACCAGAAGGAGATCAGCAGGTACGACGCCAGACCGACGCCCTCCCAGCCGACGTAGAGCATCACGTAGTTGTTGCCGAGCACCAGCAGCAGCATCGCCGCGACGAACAGGTTGAAGTACGCGAAGAAGCGGCGACGGCCCGCGTCGTGCGCCATGTACTCCACCGCGTACAGGTGGATCAGGAAGCCCACCCCGGTGATCAGTAGCACGAAGACCGCGGCCAGCGGGTCGAACAGCAGGCCGAAGTCGACCCGCAGGTCACCGACCGCGATGAAGTCCCAGAGGCTCAGCTCGACCGACTTGTTCTCCAGGCCGCGCAACTGGAAGAAGAACGTCAGGCCGAGCACGAACGCGGCACCGATGGCGGTGACGCCCAACCAGTGCCCCCAGCGGTCGGCCCGGCGGCCGAGCAGCAGCAGGATGGCCGCGCTGAGCAGCGGGATCGCCACCAGCAGCCAGACGCCCCCGAGCAGCCCCGTGGCCTGGGCGTATTCCACAGTCTCTTCCACCGGTGGACCCCTCTAGTACTTGAGCAGGTTGGCGTCGTCGACACTCGCCGAGCGTCGCGTCCGGAAGATGGACATGATGATCGCGAGCCCGACCACGACCTCGGCCGCCGCCACCACCATCACGAAGAACGCCATGATCTGACCGTTGAGATCACCGTTGATCCGGCTGAAGGTGACCAGCGTCAGGTTGGCCGCGTTGAGCATCAGCTCCACGCACATGAACAGCACGATCGCGTTGCGCCGGATCAACACCCCGGAGGCGCCGATGGTGAACAGCACCGCGGCGAGGACGAGGTAGTAGGTCGGCTCGACCGAGAAGAACGTTCCCATTACTTGTCCGTCCCCTTCAGCGAGGTCTCCTCGGCGGTCAGCTCGCGCTGCGGAAGGATCGCCGGGGTGCTGCGGTCGGTCAGGCGGCCGTCGGGCAGCCGCGCGGGGGTGGCCACCGACGAGGAGGTCGCGAAGACACCGGGGCCCGGCTTCGGGCCGGGGTAGTTGCCCGGGGCGAAGCGTGCCCGCATGGTCGACACCTGGTCGACCTTGTCCTGCTTCCGCCGCTCGACGTGGGCCAGCACCATGGCACCGACCGCAGCGGTGATCAGCAGCGCCGAGGTCAGCTCGAACGCGAAGACGTACTTGGTGAACAGCAGCCGGGCGATGCCCTGCACGTTCCCCTCGGTGTTGGCCTGCTCCAGGCCGACCGCTGTGGTCCCGTCCAGCGCCTGGTAGACGCCGGTGGCGACCAGGCCGGCGAAGCCCAGGCCGAGCACGATCGCGGCGACCCGCTGGCCGCGCAGCGTCTCGATGAGCGAGTCCGTGGAGTCCCGACCGACGAGCATCAGCACGAAGAGGAACAGCATCATGATCGCGCCGGTGTAGACGATGATCTGCACCATGCCGATGAACGGGCCGGCCTGGAGCACGTAGAACACGCCCAG
The DNA here is from genome assembly GCF_040639415.1 of Micromonospora sp. NPDC023888. NCBI lineage: Bacteria > Bacillati > Actinomycetota > Actinomycetes > Micromonosporales > Micromonosporaceae > Micromonospora > Micromonospora sp. NPDC023888. The sequence continues at coordinate 23,767 of NZ_JBEZZW010000007.1, forward strand.
GCAGAGCATGGTCAGCACCAGCCACAGCGCCGAGTGCACGGCGTTGCGCGCGGCCACCATCCCGACCCCGCCGATGAGCGCGAGCGGGGCGAGGATCCAGAAGGTGACCGCCTCGCCGCCGGAGACCGAACCGGCGGTGGCGAGCACCGTAGACGTGTTCATGCTCCCTCTCCCTTGCCGGCCGCGGCGCGCTGGGCGGCCTGCTCGGCGCCCGGGAACGTCACGCCGGGGTGCTCCTCGACCTGGTAGCGGCCCGGACCCATCGGGGACGTCTCCGCACCGGCCGAGGTGCCCGGGTTGTCCAACGCGCCGACGTAGTAGTCCTTCTCGCTGTCACCGAGCCGCATCGGGTGCGGTGGCTGCTCCATGCCCTCCAGCAACGGCGCGAGCAACTGCTCCTTGGTGAAGATCAGGTCCTGCCGGTTGTCCCGGGCCAGCTCGTACTCGTTGCTCATGGTGAGCGACCGGGTCGGGCAGGCCTCGATGCACAGCCCGCAGAAGATGCAGCGGGCGTAGTTGATCTGGTAGATGCTGGCGTACCGCTCACCCGGCGAGAAGCGCTGCTCGTCGGTGTTGTCGCCACCCTCGACGTAGATCGCGTCCGCCGGGCAGGCCCAGGCGCACAGCTCACAGCCGATGCACTTCTCCAGGCCGTCCGGGTGCCGGTTGAGGATGTGCCGCCCGTGGTAGCGCGGGGCCGACACCGGCGGCTTGAACGGGTAGTCGGTCGTGACGACCTTCCTGAACATGTGCGAGAAGGTGACACCGAATCCCTTGAACGTTCCGGTGATCGCGCCCACGTCACACCTCCCTGGAGTCCGAGCCGGCAACGATGTTTGCCGGCTCCCGCTCGGCGACCACGCGCGTGATACGCGGGCTCGGCGGTACCTGAAGATCCATCGGCGGCAGCGGGAAGCTCCCGTACGGCCGGTTGTCGACCTGTTCCTGCGTCGTCGGCTTCGGCTGCGGCCGGCGACTGGGCCAGAACAGCGTGGCGATGAGCAGGAGGCCGGCCGGGATGCTGACGGCGATCACCTTGCCGCGGGTGTCCCAGTCCTCGATGGAGCGCAGGCCCGACAGGACCAGGATCCAGACCAGGTTGATCGGCAGCAGGACCTTCCAGCCGAGGCGCATGAACTGGTCGTAGCGCAGCCGGGGCAGCGTGCCGCGCAGCCACACGAAGACGAAGACCAGCGCGATCACCTTGCCGAAGAACCAGAGCATCGGCCACCAACCGGAGTTGGCGCCTTCCCACAACGTGATCGGCCAGGGCGCGCGCCAACCGCCGAGGAACAGCGTCGTGGTGACCGCGGACATGGTCACCATCGCGACGTACTCACTGAGCATGAAGAGCGCGAACTTCAGCGAGCTGTACTCCGTCATGAAGCCCGCGACCAGCTCGGACTCGGCCTCGGGCAGGTCGAACGGCGCCCGGTTGGTCTCACCCACGGTGGCGATGAAGAAGATGACGAAGCTGGGCAGCAGCAGGATCGCGTACCAGCCCGGCGCCGGGATCTCGGTGCCGAAGATGGTCAGCCGGGTGGCGTCGCCCTGCGCGGCGACGATCCCGCTGGTGCTCATCGTGCCGGCGGTCATGAAGACAGCCACGATGCTCAGGCCCATGGCGACCTCGTAGGAGATCATCTGGGCGCTCGACCGCAGGCCGCCGAGGAGCGGGTACGTCGAGCCGGAGGCCCAGCCGCCCAGCACGATGCCGTAGACGCCCATCGACGAGCACGCCAGCAGCAGCAGCACCGCCACCGGCACGTCGGTGACCTGCAACGGCGTGTGGTGGCCGAAGATGCTCACCATCGGGCCGAACGGCACCACCGACAGGGCGGTGACCGCGCAGATCACCGAGATGGTCGGGGCGAAGAAGTAGACGACCTTGTCGGCCGCCTTCGGCAGGATGTCCTCCTTGAAGGCCATCTTCAGGCCGTCGGCGAGGGTCTGCAGCAGACCGAACGGGCCGACCTGGTTGGGGCCGGGCCGCACCTGCATGTAGCCGACCACGCGCCGCTCGAACCAGACGCCGAGCAGTGTGGCCAGCAGACCGAACGCGAACGCGAAGACGATCTTGCCGAGCACCAGCCACCACGGATCCCGGCCGAAGTCGGCAAGCGTCGGATCCTGCGCCAGGATTGACGGACTCACTGGACACCCCCAGCGTTGTGCATCGGACCCGGGAGACCGGTCTCGTCCGCCGGCACCCGCCCGGCCGGAACGACCGCGCTCGGTGCGGGAACGGAGATCCGGACGACCGCGCCGGACGTCGCCCCGAGGCTGCGTCGCACGGTCGAGCCGGGTGAGTTGGTCGGCAGCCAGACAACGCCGTCCGGCATCTCGGTGAGCTCGGCCGGCAGGGTCAGCGCCCCCCGGTCGGTGCCGACCGTGACCGCGTCGCCGTCGGCGACACCGAGCGCGTCGGCGGTGCCCTTGCCCAACCGGACCACCGGCGGACGAGCGGTGCCGGCGAGGTTCTCGTCACCCTCGGTCAGGCTGCCGAGGTCCACCAGTTGGTGCCAGGTGGACAGCACGGCTTCCCCGGCACCCGGGTGCGGCACCCGGGCCGGTGCCACCGACGGTGCGGACGGCCGCGACGTACGCGTCGCCGGAAGCGAGCCCAGCTCGCGGCGCACGCTCGGCACGTCAGCGGTGCCGAGCCGCACGTCGAGCAGCGCGGCCAGCGCGTCGAGCACCCGACCGTCGGTCATCGCGGCGGTGTTCAGCACCGCCTCGAACGGGCGCAGCCGACCCTCCCAGTCCAGGAAGCTGCCGGCCTTCTCGGCCACCGGGGCGACCGGCAGCACCACGTTCGCCCGCCGGGTCACCGCGGTGGGGCGCAGCTCCAGGCTGACCAGGAACGGCACCGCGTCCAGGGCGGCCTCGGCCAGTCGCGGGTCGGCCAGGTCGGCCGGGTCGACCCCGCCGACGACAAGCGCACCGAGCTGCCCGTTGGCGGCGGCGTTGAGGATGCCGTCGGTGTCCCGACCGGCCTGGCTCGGGATCACCCCGGCCGGGATGTCCCACGCCTCACCCAGCTCGGCGCGGGCGGCCGGCTCGTTGACCAGGCGTCCACCGGGGAGCAGGTTGGGCAGGCAGCCCGCGTCGACAGCGCCGCGGTCACCCGCGCGCCGCGGCACCCAGGCCAGCTTCGCGCCGGTACGCCGGGCCACGTCCGCCGCGGCGGAGAGCCCGCCCGGCACACTTGCCAACCGCTCGCCGACGATCAGGATCGCGCCCGGTGCGCTCAGCGCCTCGGCGACCGTCGCGTGCTCGGCGAGCACGCTGGCCTCCTCGCCCGGCACGACCCGGGCCAGCTTGGCGCCGAGCTTCTCCAGGCCGCGGGTGGCGAACGGCGCCAGCGCGTACACCGTCAGGGTCTTCTTCAGGTACGCCTTGCGCAGCCGCAGGAAGAGGATCGGGCACTCCTCCTCCGGCTCCAGGCCGACGAGCACCACCGCCGGCGCGTTCTCCACGTCGGTGTAGGTGACGTCGGTGACCCCGGCGACCGAGCTGGCCAGGAAGTCGGCCTCCTCGCGGGAGACCGGCCGGGCCCGGAAGTCGATGTCGTTCGTGTTCAGGGCGACCCGGGCGAACTTCGCGTACGCGTACGCGTCCTCGACCGTCAGCCGGCCGCCGGTGAGCACCGCCGTGCCCTGCCCACCCTCCCGAGCGGCGTGCAGCCCCTCGGCGGCCACGGTGAGTGCCTCACTCCAGGACGCCTCGCGCAGCTCACCGGTGCGCTCGTCGCGGACCAGCGGGGTGGTGAGCCGGTCGGTGGCCCGGGTGTACTGGAAGCCCCACCGGCCCTTGTCGCAGTTCCACTCCTCGTTGACCGCGGGCTCGTCGCCGGCCAGCCGGCGCAGCACCTTGCCGCGCCGCCAGTCGGTGCGCTGCCCGCAGCCGGCCGAGCAGTGCTCGCAGACGCTCGGGCTGGAGACCAGGTCGAACGGGCGGGCCCGGAACCGGTACTGCGCACCGGTGAGCGCGCCCACCGGGCAGATCTGCACTGTGTTGCCGGAGAAGTAGGAGTTGAACGGGACGTCGCCGGCGTCGCCCTCTTCGCCGTACGCGTCGTCCCGGTAGATGTTGATCTCTTCGGCGGACGACCGGCCCATCAGGTCGATGAACTTGTCGCCGGCGATCTCCTCGGAGAAGCGGGTGCACCGCTGGCAGAGGACACAGCGCTCGCGGTCCAGCAGCACCTGGCTGCTGATCGCCATCGGCTTCTCGTACTCCCGCTTGTGCTCGTGGAAGCGCGAGTCGGTGCGGCCGGTGGACATCGCCTGGTTCTGGAGCGGGCACTCGCCGCCCTTGTCACACATCGGGCAGTCCAGCGGGTGGTTGAGCAGCAGCAGCTCCATCACCCCCTCCTGCGCCTTCTTGGCGACCGGGGAGGTGAGCTGGGTCCGTACGACCATGCCGTCGGCGACGGTCTGGGTGCAGGAGGCGACCGGCTTGCGCTGCCCCTCCACCTCGACCAGGCACTGCCGGCACGCGCCGGCCGGGGCCAGCAGCGGGTGGTCGCAGAACCGGGGGATCTCGGTGCCCATCTGCTCGGCGGCCCGGATCAGCAGCGTCCCCTTGGGGGCGGTGACCTCGACGCCGTCGATGGTGAGCGTGACGGTCTCGGTCTGCTTTGCTACGTCGGTCATTAGTGGGCTCCCACCAGCTGCTTGTCCGACAGCTTCGGCGCGGTACGTCCCTCGATGTAGTCGAGGTAGTCCTGCTTGAAGTACTTCAGTGACGAGGTCACCGAGCTGGTCGCGCCGTCACCGAGGCCGCAGAACGAGCGGCCCAGGATGTTGTCGCAGGTGTCCAGCAGGGTGTCCAGGTCCTCGTGGGTGCCCTGACCGGCGAGGATCCGTCGGTAGACCCGGACCATCCAGTAGTTGCCCTCCCGGCACGGGGTGCACTTGCCGCACGACTCGTGGTGGTAGAACTCCAGCCACCGGTACGTCGCGTAGACCGGGCAGTCCTGGTCGGAGAAGATCTGGGTGGCAGTGGTGCCGAGGATCGAGCCGGCCGCCGCCACGCCCTCGAAGTCGAGCGGCACGTCCAGGTGCTCGGCGGCGAGCAGGGGCGTCGACGACCCGCCCGGTGTCCAGAACCGCAGGTTGTGACCGGGCTGCATCCCGCCGGCCAGCTCCAGCAGCTCGCGCAGCGTGACGCCCATCGAGCACTCGTACTGACCCGGGTTGACGATCCGGCCGGACAGCGAGTAGATCATCGGCCCGGAGGACTTCTCGGTGCCCATGGATTTCCACCAGTCGGCCCCACCGAGCACGATCGGCGGCACGCTGGCGATGGTGCCGACGTTGTTGACCACCGTCGGGCTCGCGTACAGGCCGTGGGTGGCCGGGAACGGCGGGCGCAGCCGGGGCTGCCCCCGGAACCCCTCCAGCGAGTCCAGCAGCGCCGTCTCCTCGCCGCAGATGTACGCCCCGGCGCCGGAGTGCACCACCAGCTCCAGGTCGTAGCCGCTGCGCAGGATGTTCCGGCCCAGGTAACCCTTGTCGTACGCCTCCTGGACCGCGTTGCGCAGCCGGCGCGCGGCGTGCACCGCCTCGCCCCGGATGTAGATGTAGGCGCGGCTGGCCCGGATCGCGTACGACGCGATGATCACGCCCTCGACCAGCGCGTGCGGGTCGTGGGTCATCAGCGGCAGGTCCTTGCAGGTGCCCGGCTCGCCCTCGTCGGCGTTGACCACCAGGTAGTGCGGCTTGCCGTCGCCCTGGGGGATGAAGCCCCACTTGAGGCCGGTCGGGAAGCCGGCGCCACCTCGGCCGCGCAGCCCCGAGTCCTTGATGAGCTGGATCAGGTCGTCCGGGTGGGCCTTGAGCGCCTTGCGCAGGGCGGCGTAGCCGTCGAGCTGCTCGTACGTGCCGATACGCCAGGCGTCCGGCGACAGCCAGCGCTTGGTGAGCACCGGCGTCAGCTTGGCCACGGTCTCCGGGCGGGGAGTGGTCACTTCTGGGCCCCCGTTTCGTTCGCGTCCGCCGGTCCGGCGCCGTCGGCGTCCGTGCCAGCCTTCGCTTCGGTGAGGTTGCGCTCCTGCGCCCCGGCCTCGTCGCCGGCGGGCTTGCCGTCGCCGGCCGGCGGGTTGGCCGCCACGCCGGCGGCCTCGGCCGACCGCGCGTCGCCTGCCTCGGGCGCGGTGCCGTCCGCCGGGACCTTGGTGCCCGGGGCGTCCGGCACCGCAGTGGCCGCGTCCGGCTGCCGGGTCTCGGCGGTACGCACCTGCGGCGACTTGTCGTCCGGTGCCTTGACGTCCCGCGTGGTGCTGCCGGTGGCGTCTGCCGGCTTCGCCGGCTCGGTGGCTCCGGTCGGCGCGGACGCCCCGTCGCCACCCTTGACCGGTGCCGCGCTGGCCTCGGCGGGTGCCGGCTTGGCGGCCTCCGCCTTCGCCTTCGCCTCGGCGGCGGCCTTGTCCGCCTCGGCCTTGCTCCGGATCGGGGTGTTCGGGTCGAAGCCCGGCACCGAGACGCCGTGCTGCTGTGCCAGCCGCAGCCCGCGCAGGGTCGGCTCGCCCGGACCGCCGTCGGCGACCGCGCCGTCGCGCTCGTCGGCGAAACCGGCGAGCTGCACCGCCATCTCCTTGAGGGTGCAGAGCCGGGCGCCGCGGGTCGGCATCGGCCGCCCGCCCGCCCGCAGCTCGTCGACGACACCGACAGCGGTGGACGCGTCCACGCCGTCGAAGAAGTCGTAGTTGACGGTCATCACCGGGCCGTAGTCGCACGCCGCCAGGCACTCGGCGTGCTCCAACGTGATCGTGCCGTCGGCGGTGGTCTCGTCGTGCCCGACGCCCAGGTGCGCGGAGAGGGTGTCGTAGACCTCCTGACCCCCGAGCACGTTGCACATGGTGTTGGTGCAGACGCTGACCAGGAAGTCACCGGTCGGCTTGCGCTTGTACATCGTGTAGAAGGTGGCCACCGCGCCGACCTGGGCCTTGTTCAGCCCGAGCACCTCGGCGCAGAACGCGACCCCGGCCGGGGAGACGTACCCCTCCTGCGCCTGGACCAGGTGCAGGAGCGGCAGCAACGCCGAGCGGGACCGGTCCGCCGGGTACCGGGCGATGATCTCGCGCGCCCGCTCCCGGGTCTCTTCAGTGAAAACACTCATCGGTCACAACCACCCATCACCGGGTCCAACGAGGCGCCGCCGGCGATCACGTCGGCGATCAGACCGCCCTCGGCCATCGCCGGGAGGGCCTGGAGGTTGACGAAGCTGGGCTCCCGGTAGTGCACCCGGTACGGCCGGGTGCCACCGTCGGAGACCGCGTGTACGCCCAACTCGCCGCGGGGCGCCTCGATGGCGACGTACACCTGGCCGGGCGGGACCCGGAAGCCCTCGGTCACCAGCTTGAAGTGGTGGATCAGCGACTCCATCGACTGACCCATGATCTTCGCGACGTGCTCCAGCGAGTTGCCCATGCCGTCCACGCCGATGGCGAGCTGCGCCGGCCAGGCGATCTTGCGGTCGGCGACCATCACCGGGCCCGGACGGAGCCGGTCCAGGGCCTGCTCGACAAGCTTCATCGACTCCCGGATCTCGGCGAGCCGGACCTGGTAACGACCCCACACGTCACCGTCGGGGTGGGTCGGCACGTCGAACTCGTACGTCTCGTAGCCGCAATACGGCATGGTCTTGCGCAGGTCCCAGGCGAGGCCGGCGGAGCGCAGCACCGGCCCGGTGATGCCGAGGGCCACGCAGCCGGTCACGTCCAGCACCGCGACGTTCTTCGTCCGCTCGGTCCAGATCGGCTGGCCGGAGAGCAGGTCCTCGTACTCCTTGAGCTTCTTCGGCATCATCTTGAGGAACTCGCGGATCTTGACGATCGCCGCGTCCGGGACGTCCTGCGCCACGCCGCCCGGTCGGACGTACGCGTGGTTCATCCGCAGGCCGGTGATGGTCTCGAAGATGTCGAGGATGTACTCCCGCTCGCGGAAGCCGTACAGCATGATCGAGATCGCGCCCAGCTCCATGCCGGTGGTGGCCAGCCAGACCAGGTGTGACGAGATCCGGTTGAGCTCCATCATCAGCACGCGGATGGTGGTGGCCCGCTCGGTGATGTCGTCGGTGATGCCGAGCAGCTTCTCGACGGCGAGCGCGTACGCCGTCTCGTTGAAGATCGGGGCGAGGTAGTCCATCCGGGTGACGAACGTCGAGCCCTGAACCCAGTTGCGGTATTCGAGGTTCTTCTCGATGCCGGTGTGCAGGTAGCCGATGACGGACCGGGCCTCGCGGACCGTCTCGCCCTCCAGCTCGAGGATCAGCCGCAGGACCCCGTGCGTGGACGGGTGCTGCGGACCCATGTTGACGACGATCCGCTCGTCGTTGATCGGGTCGGTGCCCGAGACGATGGTGTCCCAGTCCCCACCGGTGACGGTGAAGACCCGACCCTCGTCGGTCTCGCGCTCGCTGGCGTAGTTCGACGTCGTCACTGGTACGACCTCCGGGTGTCCGGCGGCTGGATCTCCGCGCCCTTGTACTCGACGGGGACACCGCCGAGCGGGTAGTCCTTGCGCTGCGGGTGGCCCTCCCAGTCGTCCGGCATGAGGATCCGGGTCAGGTTGGGGTGGCCGTCGAAGACGATGCCGAACATGTCGTACGCCTCCCGCTCCTGCCAGTCCGCCGTCGGGTAGACAGCGGTGACGCTGGGCAGGTGCGGGGCCTCGACGGAGACCGCGGCCTCCAGCCGGACCCGACGCCGGTACGTCATCGAGGTGAGCAGGTAGACCACGTGCAGCCGGCGCTCGTCGGCGCCCAGGTAGTCCACCCCGGACACCGAGGAGCACAGCTCGAACCGCAGCGCCAGGTCGTCCCGCATCACCTGGCAGACCTCGGCGATCCGTTCCGGGCGGACGTGCAGGGTCAGCTCGCCCCGGTCGACAACGACCTTCTCGATCGCGTCACCGAAGGCCGGGTACGCCTCCTCCAACGCGTCGCGGACCTCGTCGAAGTAGCCCCCGTACGGCCGGGACGCCTCCTCGATGGGCTGGCGCTGGCGGACCAGGCCGCCGTAGCCGGACACGTCGCCGGTGCCCTGGTTGCCGAACATCCCGCGACCGGCCGGGCTGGCCGGCGGGTACTCGGCCGGGGCGGTGCCGCTGGCGCCGGCCGGCGTGACCGGCACCGGCACCCCGCCGTCGTTGGGCTTGTCCGTGGGTGAGGTCATTTGGGGCCTGCCTGCGGGTGGAGGTGGTTCTGAGCGTTCATCCAGTTCTCGATCCGCAACTGCTCCTCGCGGCCCTCGCGGACCGCCCGGGTCCACTCGGCACGGCGGGTTTTGTCGCTGCGGTACGAGGAGGGCATGGAGCCGTAGGGCACTACCGGGACGTCACCGCGCTCCTGGCGGGCGGCCAGCATCTTGCGGCCGTTCGGGCCGAGCGGCTCATACATGATCTTCTCGCGGAGCTTGAGGATCGCGTCGATGAGCATCTCCGGCCGGGGCGGGCAGCCGGGGAGGTACATGTCGACGGGCACCACGTGGTCGACGCCCTGCACGATCGCGTAGTTGTTGAACATGCCGCCGCTGCTGGCGCAGACGCCCATGGAGAGCACCCAGCGGGGCTCGGCCATCTGGTCGTAGATCTGGCGCAGCACCGGAGCCATCTTCTGACTCACCCGGCCGGCCACGATCATCAGGTCGGCCTGTCGGGGGGACGCCCGGAAGACCTCCATGCCCCAGCGGCCCATGTCGTAGTGCGGACCACCGGCGGCCATCATCTCGATGGCGCAGCAGGCCAGGCCGAAGGTGGCGCCCCACACGGACGACTTCCGGGACCAGTTGACCAGCTTCTCCACCGAGGTGAGCAGGACGCCGGCGGGAAGCTTCTCCTCGATGCCCATGACGTTCCTTCCTCAGTCCCAGTCCAGGCCGCCGCGCCGCCACACGTAGGCGTACGCAACGAAGACCGCGACGATGAACAGGACCATCTCCACGAAGCCGAAGATCGGCAGGGCGTCGAACGAGACCGCCCAGGGGTAGAGGAAGATGATCTCGATGTCGAAGACGATGAAGAGCATCGCCGTCAGGTAGAACTTGATCGGGAACCGGCCGCCGCCGACCGGCTGCGGGCTGGGCTCGATGCCGCACTCGTAAGCCTCGAGTTTGGCCTTGTTGTAGCGCCGGGGACCGGCGAAGCGGGCGGCGCCAACGGAAAACAGCGAGAACGCCGCGGCGAGGGCGAACAGCCCGATGATCGGTGCGTAAGGCGAGAGCGACATCGTTTTCTCCTGCTCGTCCTTCCCTGCCCTCGGTGCTTGACGAAAATCACACTATTCACGTCCCTCGCAGTGGCAGTCGGCGGGGGTCGATCTTTGTCAGCGTCGGGGCCGTGACCAGCACCGATGCCGTCCTACTTATACGGCCGGGGCGACCTTCGTCATCGCGTTGATGACCCGGTCCATCGCGTCCCCGCCACGCGGGTCGGTCAGGTTGGCCAACAGCTTGAGCACGAAACGCATCAGCGTCGGGTGCGGCATGCCGTGTTTGGTGGCGATCCGCATGATCTCCGGGCGGCCGATCAGTTTCACGAAGATGCCGCCCAACCGGTAGTAACCGCCGAGGCGCGCCTTCAGCTCGTTCGGGTACGCCAGCAGCGCCCGCTCCCGCTCCGGCCCGGCCGGGCGGGCGAGGGCCTGGACCACGACCTCCGCGGCCAGCTCGCCGGATTCCATGGCGTACGCGATGCCCTCGCCGTTGAACGGGTTGACCATGCCGCCCGAGTCGCCGACGAGCAGCACCCCTCGGGTGTAGTGGGGCACCCGGTTGAAGCCCATCGGCAGCGCGGCGCCGAGGATCGGGCCGTCGGCGTTGGTCTCGTCGGTCATCCCCCAGTCTTCCGGGGTGTTGGCGAGCCAGTCGGTGAGCAGCCGGCGGTAGTTGGTCTTGCCGAACGCGGAGGACGAGTTGAGCACGCCGAGGCCGACGTTCACCCGCCCGTCGCCCAGGCCGAAGATCCAGCCGTACCCGGGCAGCAGGTTGTCGCCGCTGTCCTTGCTGCGCAGCTCCAGCCAGGACTCCAGGTAGTTGTCCTCGTGCTTGGCCGGCGAGCGGTAGTAGCGGCGGACGGCCACGCCGATCGGCCGGTCCTCCCGCTTGGCCAGCCCGAGCGCGAGCGGGAACCGGCCGGAGACGCCGTCCGCCGCGACGACGAGCGGGGCGTGGAACGTGGTCGGCTCCTTGCCCGGACCGACCTCCGCCTCGACGCCGGTGACCCGGCCGTCACCGTCGAGCACCGGGCCGAGCACGTTGACGTTCGTGCGCAGCTTCGCGCCGGCGGCCACCGCCCGCTGGGCGAGCAGGTCGTCGAAGTCCAGTCTCGTGCGCACCAGGCCGTAGTTGGGGAAGCTCGCCAGCTCCGGCCAGTCCAGCTCCAGACGCACCCCGCCGCCGATGACCCGCAGGCCACGGTTGTGCAGCCAGCCGGCCTCGGGTGAGGTGTCCACACCCATCCGGATGAGCTGGCGCACCGCGCGTGGGGTCAACCCGTCGCCGCAGACCTTCTCCCGGGGGAACTCGGTCTTCTCCAACAACAGCACCCGTACGCCGTGCCGGGCCAGGTGGTACGCAGTAGCTGATCCACCGGGACCGGCGCCCACGACAATGACGTCGGCGTCGTGTTCCACCGGGGTCATTCGCGCCTCCTCCCGCACGCTCGTGAAATGCTTCACAAGCCAGACGGGACGAGTGTATGACCGGCGTCATACCTGCGCAGGATCAGGGGTACCTAACTCGCCGATGTGACAGCCCTCGACCGTCCACAGCGGTCGGGTGTCAGGCCGGGCTGGGGGCGTCCAGACCCGCATCGACCCGGATGGCCTCCGGCAGATGCTCCCGGAGCGCACCGCCCGCCGCCCGGTCCAGTGCCGCCAACACCTCGGCGACCACCTGCCGGACCTCCACCGGATCGGCTCCCGCCAACGCACGCAGTTGCGCGACGAGTTCGGCCGCGTCGTCGTCGGTGGCGGCCACCGGGTCCGCCGGGTCTGCTCCGGTCATGCGAACGAGCGTACGGGGCAAAGTGGACTAAAGACCGATATTCGCGGAACCTGAGTAATGTCCGCGTCGGTCGCGGCGACTACTCGCGGATCCCCCGGTGCAGCGCCACCACACCACCGGTCAGGTTGCGCCACGCCACCCGTCCCCACCCGGCCGCGGCGACCCGGCCGGCCAGCGCGGCCTGCGCCGGCCAGGCCCGCACCGACTCGGCGAGGTAGACGTACGCGTCGGGGTTGCTCGACACCGCTCGGGCGACCACCGGCAGCGACCGCATCAGGTACGACAGGTAGACCGTCCGGAAGACCGGGTTGACCGGGGTGCTGAACTCGCAGATCGCCAACCGCCCACCCGGACGGGTGACCCGGGCCAACTCCCGCAGGGCCGCGTCGGTGTCGCTGACGTTGCGCAACGCGAAGGAGATGGTCACCGCGTCGAAACTGGCGTCGGCGAACGGCAGCCGCAGCGCGTCGCCGGCCAGCAGCGGCACCTCGGGACGGGCCCGCTTGCCGGCGTACAGCATGCCCAGGGACAGGTCGGCACCCACCGCGTACGCCCCGGACTGCGCCAGCTCCCGGGTCGAGACACCGGTGCCCGCGCCCACGTCCAGCACCCGCTCGCCCGGCCGCAGCCCGAGTGCCGCCCGGGTGGCCCGACGCCAGGACCGGTCCTGGCCGAAGGAGATCACCGTGTTGGTCAGGTCGTAGCGCTCCGCCACGCCGTCGAACATCGCGGCGACCTCGTGCGGCTGCTTGTCCAGACTGGCGCGCTGGCCCTGCGGGGAACGGCTCACCCCTCCACTCTGCCAGCCGCCCGCCAACCGACGCCCGTCGGGTGGTGCGGCACCCCCCGGTACGCGAAAGGGGCGGGGTGGTCGCCCACCCCGCCCTCGCGTCGTGCCGGCGTCCGGACGCCGACTGCCAGCGCCGCTGTCAGTCGGTCGGCTTCTCGTCGCTCGGGGCGACCAGGACGACCTTGCGCCGGCGGGAGAGCACCAGCAGCGCGCCGCCCACCAGCAGGATGAGGCCGCCGATGCCACCGATCAGGCCGACCTGCACACCCGTCACCGGCAGGCCACCACCACCGGAACCACCGCCACCGGCGGCCGGCGACGTGCTCGTGCCCGGCGTCGGCGTACCACCAGGACCGGGCGTACCGCTCGGCGTCGGGGTGGCCGTCCCGCCCGGGGTCGGCGTGGCGGTGGGCGTCGGGGTGGCCGTGGGCGTGGGCGTCGCGGTCGGGGTCGGGGTGGGGGTCGGCTGCGCGGTCAGGTCGACGAAGACGTCGAAGACCGCCTGGTTGTCGCCCTCGTCGACCTCGGTGAAGGCCTTGCGCTGGGCGCTGGTCGCCGGCTCGGGCTGCTCCTCGGCCTGACCCGTCGCACCGTCGAGACCGTGCGCGACAAGCTCACCGACCCGCAGCACCGGCTCGGTGACGTTCGCGCCGACCGTCACCCTGACGTCCGCCGTGTAGTACTCACCGGGCTTGATCACCGCGCCGTCGTCCTGGCAGAGCGCCTGGGCGACACCACCGAAGGTCTTCTGCGAGGTGCAGGCGTCCGGCAGAGTGGCGAAGGTGACGCCGGCCGGGAGCGTGAGCACGTAGGACAGGCCGGTGGCCGTGCTGCTGCCGTCGTTGTAGACCGCCCAGTCCAGCGGCACCGTCTCGCCGCGCCGGACCGGCCGCAGGTCGGGGTCATCGCCCTGGACGCCGTTCACCACGACGTTCGCGTAGACGTCCTGCACCCAGCTGGTCAGGTCGTAGCCGGGCGCGCCGACGGTGATGTCGTGCTCGACCGTGTTGTCCTTGCGGTTGGGGTCGGCGGTGGCCGACCTGATGGTGACCACGAGCGTGCCGGCCTCGCCGCGCGCACCAGTGGAGAAGAGCGGGATGCCGAAGTCCTCGCTGGTGCCGGCCGGCACGTCGCCGAGCGGGCAGGTGAACGTCCGACCCTTCACCTGGCAGCCGTCGGGCACGACCACCCCGATCGCGCTGTTCAACAGGTTGCTGGTGTCCACGGTGTAGCTGACGCCCTTGGCGGCGACCGTGCTCCGGGTGTTGTCGACCAGGAACTTGAACGGCTTGGCCTTGGCCGCCTTGACGCCCTCGGCCAACTCCGAACTGAGCGGCACCAGTGCCAGATCGGCCTGGTCGGCGGCCTGCGCCGGGACGGCCACGGTGGCCAGACCACCGGCCGCGAGCAGGGCCACCACACCAGCGCGGGCCAGGGCCGAGCGGTGGAACGCCGTCATCGGTCCCCCGGGGGGTAGGAAGAAAGATTGGTAGCGGAACGAGCGGACGTTATCGAACGTCGATCACGCACGCCAGCGTGCGCGGCCCTTTTCATCCGTCCGGACCGAGGTCCCCAGACGGTACGGGCGGGATGGTCACCCATCCCGCCCGTACCGCCGTGCGTTATATGAACGACCCGCAACGGGCCGATGGAGGACAGCCCACGAACGACCATCAAACCACCCGCCACCAGCACGATCACGCTGATTCAGCGGTCGACGGTGGTGACGGATACGAGCCGGGACGCTATCCGCCGACGATCACCTTCACCACCCCGCAGCGGACAGCCTGACGCTGCGGCGGCCGGGACCACCCGTACCGCCGGGGTGAGCCGGCGGGAGCATGAGTCTCGGGTCAGCCGAACGGCCGGGCGTCGAGCCGCGTCAGTTGACGTCGACGAGTGGCAGGGATCGGCCCGCGCCACCGCCGGGCAGGGCGATCGAGGAGAAGTGCGAGACCACCCGATCGTCGGTCGGGTCGTCGGCCGGCGTGTGGTGCACGGCGAGCCGGTTGTAGAGGGTGTCGCGCTGCGCGGGGATCCGGTCCGCCGAGCGGATCATGCCGATCAGCTCGTGCAGGTTGGAGCGGTGCCGCGCACCGGCGGAGGAGATCACGTTCTCCTCCAGCATGATCGAGCCGAGGTCGTCCACACCCATGTGCAGGGAGAGTTGCCCGACGTCCTTACCGGTCGTCAGCCAGGACGCCTGCAGGTGCGGCACGGTCTCGAAGAACAGCCGGGCCACCGCGACGAGGCGCAGGTATTCCAGGGTGGTGGCCTGGGTGCGGCCCTTGAGGTGGTTGTTCTCCGGCTGGTACGTCCACGGGATGAAGGACCGGAACCCGCGGGTGCGGTCCTGCACGTCCCGGATCATGCGCAGGTGCTCGATCCGCTCGGCGTGCGTCTCGCCGGTGCCCATCATCATGGTGGCGGTCGACTCGACGCCCTGCCGGTGCGCCAGCTCCATGACCTCCAGCCAGCGCTCGCCCGATTCCTTCAGTGGCGCGATCGCCTTACGCGGACGCTCCGGCAGCATCTCCGCGCCGGCGCCCGCGATCGAGTCCAGACCGGCGGTCTTGATCCGGGCGATGGCCTCGTCCAGGCTCACCCCGGAGACCTTCGCCATGTGCAGGATCTCGCTGGGGCCGATCGAGTGGATGACCAACTGCGGGTACGCCTGCTTGACCGAAGAGAACAGCTCCTCGTAGTACTCCACGCCGTAGTCCGGGTGGTGCCCGCCCTGGAGCATCACCTGGGTGGCGCCCAGCTCGACCGCCTCGCCGCACCGGCGCAGGATCTCCTCGGTCGGGTGGCTCCACCCTTCCTGGTGCTTCGGCGCACGGTAGAACGCGCAGAACTTGCACGCCGTCACGCAGACGTTCGTGTAGTTGATGTTGCGATCGATCAGGTACGTGACGACGTTGTCCGGGTAGCGCCGCCGACGCACCGCGTCCGCCGCCTCGCCCAACGCGTGGAAGGGCGCCTCGGTGTAGAGCAGCAGGGCCTCCTCGGGCGTGATCCGCCCGCCGTCCGCGCCACGCTGCAGGATGTCGTCGATCTCCCGGCTCACCGTCACGCCCCCGAGCGTACGCCGACCGCCGGCCTTGTCCCTGAGGGGTGCTCAGGGCTGTGATTCGCTCCGCACATCCTTGATCGGGCTGGTACACACAACCCTCGGCCGTGCGAACAACCAAAAAGACGGTGCGGGCCGCCTGGAGGCGGCCCGCACCGTTACCGAACGCCGGGCGCGTTACGTCGTCTGCCGGAATGCTGGCGGGTGGGAGTTCCCGGCCTACAGGTCGGCCTTCGTCACGCGGGAGGATTCGTACGTCGTGGAGGCCTGGGGGGTGCCCGGCACGATGGAGACGTCCTTGACCAGCATGCCGGTCTCGGCGTCGATGGTCAGCACCTCGCTGCCCTCGCCGCCGAACATCTCGGGGCCGGCGGTGATCGTCAGCGTGGCCTTGCCGTGGGTGGTCGAGTTCTTGACGCTGACCGCGGAGATGGTGGACAGCAGACGCAGCACACCGGCCCGGACCTGCGTGTTGCCGTCGCCAGCGGACAGCGCTTGGGTGCTGTACGTCCACAGGGCGTTGTCGAAGTGCTGCTGAACGGCCTGGGGGCTGTACGGCTTCGGCTCGGCGTTGCCGCCCTTCTGCTTGATAATCACCTGGGCGGCCGCCTGCTGCTTGTCCCACACCGCCTTCTGCGCTGCGGGATCGAGGCCCACCAGCGGCTCCTTGGCTGCCTTGAGCATCTGGGTCCGGCCGTCGGCCGGGCTGCTGTCCGCCGCGGCGACGGCTGCCTCGAGGAGCGGAGCGTAGCCGCCGTCCGTCATCTGGTCCTGGTGACGGGCGATCGCACGCTTGATGTCCTGCACGCTGTTGCCCGTATAGATCGCGTGACCGTCGGTGTACAGCGTGTAGACGACCTGCATGGTCTTGGTGCCGTGAACCTGCGTCGCCTTCACCAGCCACGCGTCGCCCGCCGGCGGGGTGACCGTCTTGATGGACCCGGCCAGGGTCATCAGCGGCGCGCGCTCGACGGGCCCGTCGGCAGTGGTCGAGCCCGAGGCGGCGGCCGACGAATCCTTGCCGGCCTGCGTGCCTCCAGTCGCCGGCGAGTTGATCATCATAGCGACGACTGCCGCCGCGGCGGCAACCCCCACCCCGGCGCCGATGCCCAATCGGCCCGCGATACCGATCCGGCGGCGGCGCTGAATCGCCGGGCTGGATTCGTGGTCCCGCGTGGTTGTCGTCGTTTCCATGGTTGAAGTCGCCTCCATAGTCGTGTCCTCCGCTGACGTCGCGCCCAGCAGCCGCACGGTTCCGGGGTCGGCCATAGCCGCCCGCAGCACCGCCCGCGCCCGCTGATACGCCTCCGGGCGCAGTGGTTCTGCGCTGCCCAACGCACCGACCAGATCGAGCTCGTCGGTCATCGGTGTCTCTCCTTCGTGCTGTTGCGGTCCTTCAGAAGCGCGGACACCCCCGGCGCGTCGCGCAATGCCGTCCTGGCCTGGCTCAGCAGCCGCCGCGCGGTGCCGGCCGGTATGCCGAGTGCCCGCGCGGCGTCGGCTGCGGTCAGGTCCTCCCAGGCGACGAGCCTCAGGACCTCCCGCTCTTCGGGTTTGAGCCGCGTCAGGGCCGACCGGAGCACCGCCCGGGCGTCCACGCCGAGGTCCACCGCCGACCACGGATCCGATCCAGTAGCCACGTCCGGCACGTCCGCGACCAGGTCCTCGGCCGGCCGGGACCGCCAGTAGCGCCGCAGGCGATTCAATGCCACCCCGTACAGCCACGGCCGCGCATCGTTGTACGACCGGTCGTACAACCGCCGCGACTCGAACGCCGCAACCCAAACCTCGCCCAGGAGGTCCTCAGCCGCATCCCGCCCCGCCCGACGAACGAGGTACGCACCGACGGCGGCCTCATGACGCTCGACCACCTCCACGAAGGCGTCGACATCGCCATCCAGCGACCGGCCTATCAAATCCGCATCCGAAGCCATGGCCCTCCTCGGCAAAGTCCGCGCTTCAACCTGTCATTGCCGATCAGGAGGGAAAGTGTTCAGGGCCGAGGTCCGAGGGCGAGCGGTGTTGTCGCCGCACCTGCTCCGCGGATTGGCCGTCGAGGTCGATCTCAGCTCGCCCCGCCCCGCGTCGCTTTGACGCCCGAAAGGACTGCGGTGATGTGCTCCGAACCGCTCGGGAGCTGGTCAGACGCCTTGGCAGCGCAGCGCGGCGGGGACGGCGTTCAGGTCGTGGGCCGCGCCGGGCAGTGCGGCCGAGGCCCAGACGAGACGCCCGGCCCGGCGGCAGTAGCTCAGGTCACTCCCTGATCACTCGTCCGACAGCTCGACCCGCACGCCATATCGCCTGCGGGCGTCGGCCACCATCTCCGCGCCGGCGTACCGGGGAAGCCGGGCCCGCCACCACGGCCGGGGCACCTCGAAGGGAAGCGGCTCGGATCCCAGCAGGGCCCGGAACCGCTCGTCCGCCTCCGTGACCTCCGCCCACATCCAGCCCAGCTCCGGGATGCCCGCGAGCGCGGGCCCGTTCAGCACCCGCTCGATGAGGTCCCGGACGGTCAGGTCGTTGTTGTACTCGTCGAGGTTGTCGTCGTAGCCCTCTTCGCAGAACTCCACGAACTGGGCCCACTGCCCCAGCAACTCCCCGGGCAGCCGGGGTCGCGCACCCGTCGCGGCCACCGCCGCCCGGAAGCGGTCGGCGAAGCCGACATGTTCGGTCATGGCCTGACCCTAGGGAGCCGGCCGGCGACATGCCGCCCCGTCGCCGCGCGCGATGCGGGTCAGGCGTCGTAGTCGACGGTGAGCCGGTCGGTGGTCGGGCTGGACTGGCAGGTGAGGACGTAGCCGGCGGCCAACTCGTCCGGCTCCAGGGCGTAGTTGCGAACCATCGTGACCGACCCGTCGACGACCTTCGCCTTGCAGGTCGAGCAGACACCGCCCTTGCAGGCGTACGGCAACTCGCCGCGCACCTTCAGCGCGGCGTCCAGCACCCGCTCCTCGCGACCCATCGTGAAGCTCGACGACCGGCCGTCAAGCACGATGGTGACCTCCGCCCCGGCGCCCGCCTGGTCCACCGGGCGGCGCACCGGCTCCGGCGGCGCGTCGACGTGGAACAGCTCGGTGTGCACCGCCGACTCGGGCAGGCCACGTGCGGTGAGCACGTCCCGGACGTCGACCACCATGGCGTACGGGCCGCAGAGGAACCATTCCTCGATCACGTCGCCCGGCACGATGGTGCCCAGCAACCGGCCCAGCCGCTCGGCGTCGATCCGCCCGGAGAGCAGCGCCGACTCGCCCTGCTCGCGGGAGAGCACGTGCACCAGGTGCAGCCGGGTGGGATGGCGGTCCTTCAGATCGGCCAGCTCCTCGGCGAACATCACAGTGTTGGCCGTGCGGTTGCCGTACACCAGGGTGAAGGTGCTGGCCGGCTCGACGGCCAGCGCCGTCGCGACGAGCGCGAGCACCGGGGTGATGCCGGAGCCGGCGACGACAGCGCCGTAGTGCCGGGCCCGGTCCGGCGCGAACGCCGTGGTGAAGGTGCCCAACGGCGGCAGCACCTCGACCGTGTCGCCACCACGCAACGCCCCGCACGCGAACGCCGAGAACGCGCCGCCGGGGATCTCCCGCACCCCGATCCGCAACCGGCCGTGCCGGGCCAGGTCGTCGGGGGTGGAGCAGATCGAGTACGACCGGCGCACGTCCGTGCCGTCCTCGGCCACGCGACGCACGGTGAGGTGCTGGCCCGCGCGGAACGCGAAGGTCTCCCGCAGATCCTCGGGTACGGCGAAGGTCACCGCAACCGCATCGTCGGTGAGCCGGTCGACGGCCGCGACCGACAGCGGGTGGAAGACCGGCCGGCGGCGGACCGGGCGGGTGATGGTGACAGTCACAGCGCCTTCAGGTGGTCGAAGGGTTCGGAGCAGGAACGGCACCGCCACAGAGCCTTGCACGCGGTGGAGCCGAACCGGCTGACCTGCTCGGTCTCCGGTGAGCCGCACTGCGGGCAGCGGACCGCGAGGGTCAACGGGACGACGCCGGCGGCGGACACCGGGGCCGGCGGGGCGATCCCGGCGGCGGCGAGCTTGGCCCGCCCGGCGTCGGAGATCCAGTCGGTGCTCCACGGTGGGCTGTAGACGGTGCGGACCTCGGCGTCGGGGTGGCCGGCGACCGCCAGCGCGCGGCGGATGTCGGTGCGGATCACGTCCATCGCCGGGCAACCGGTGTAGGTCGGGGTGATGGTGACGGTGACCCGACCGCTTGTCGGGTCCTCCTCGACCGCCCGCAGGATGCCAAGCTCGGCAATGGTGATCACCCGGATCTCCGGGTCCACGACGCCTGCGGCGGCCTCCCGCGCGTTCACCGTGCCGCGGTTCGCGACCGCCGGGCTCGCGCTCGGCGCGCTCACCAGGTCGCTCCGGGATGGGCGCGGTGCAGCACCTGCATCTCGGCGAGCAGGTAGGCCAGGTGCTCGGTGTGCACGCCGTCCCGCCCGCCGGCCGGGGCCCAGCCGCTTCCCGGTCGGATGAGCGTCGCCTCGGCCAGCACCGCGCCGACGGTCTCGTCGAACGCCGGCCGCAGGGTGGCCGGGTCGACCGGCGCCGCCGGGTCCGCGGCGAACAACTCGTGGGTGTACGGCCACACCTGGTCGACGGCCGCCTGCATGCGACGGTGCGACTCGTCGGTGCCGTCGCCGAGCCGCTTCACCCACAGTGCGCCATGGTCCAGGTGGTACGCCGACTCCTTGCGCGCCTTCGCACCGATCGCGGCCAACCGCTCGTCGGCGCAACCGGCAAGCGCCGCGTACAGCGGTAGCTGGTAGGCCGCCAGGAAGAACAACTTCGCCATGGTCACCGCGAAGTCGCCGTTGGGCAGCTCGACCAGTAGCGCGTTGCGGAACTCGCGGTCGTCACGCAGGAACGCCAACGCGTCCTCGTCCCGGCCCGCGCCCTCCAACTCGCCCGCGTAGGACAGCAGCAGCCGGGCCGCGCCGAGCTGGTCGAGGGCGATGTTCGCAAGCGCGATGTCCTCTTCCATCTCCGGCGCGCGGGTCGTCCACTCGGCCAGTCGTTGCGCCGCGATCAGCGCGTCGTCGCCGAGGGCGAGGGCGAAGTGGTGAGGCCCGTTCACAGGTGGGCCACCCCGTCCGGCACCTCGTAGAAGGTGGGGTGGCGGTAGACCTTGTCGGCGGCCGGGTCGAAGAAGGAGTCCTTCTCGTCCGGGCTGGACGCGGTGATCGCGCCGGCCGGCACCACCCAGATCGACACACCCTCCTGGCGGCGGGTGTACAGGTCCCGGGCGTTGCGCAGGGCCAGCTCCGCGTCGGGGGCGTGCAGGCTGCCGACGTGGGTGTGTGACAGGCCGCGTCGCGCCCGCACGAAGACCTCCCAGAGCGGCGAGTGTTCGGTAGTCACGCGGCCACCTTCTCCTTCTGTCGCGCCCGCTTCGCGGCGTACGCCGCGGCGGCCTCGCGGACCCAGGCGCCCCCGGTGTGCGCCGCCCGACGGTGGGCCATCCGTTCCCGGTTGCACGGCCCGTCGCCGGAGATCACCCGCAGCAGCTCGTCGTAGTCCGGCTGGGTGTAGTCGTACGCCTGCCGCTCCTCGTTCCAGCGCAGGTCCGGATCGGGGATGCGCACGCCGAGGATCTCGGCCTGCTGGACGCACATGTCGACGAAACGCTGCCGCAGATCGTCGTTCGAGAAACGCTTGATCTTCCAGGACATCGACTGGGCGGAGTGCGTGGAGTCGCCGTCCGGCGGGCCGAACATCGCAAGCGACGGGTACCACCAGCGGTCCACCGCGTCCTGGGCCATCGCCTGCTGCGCCGGGGTGCCGTGCGTCAGGGTGTGCAGGATCTCGTAACCCTGCCGCTGGTGGAACGACTCCTCCTTGCAGACCCGGATCATCGCGCGGGCGTACGGGCCGTACGAGCAGCGGCACAGCGGCACCTGGTTGACGATCGCCGCGCCATCCACCAGCCAACCGATCGCGCCGACGTCGGCCCAGCTCAGGGTGGGGTAGTTGAAGATCGAGCTGTACTTCTGCCGGCCGTCGAGCAGCAGCCGGACCAGCTCGTCACGGCTGATGCCGAGGGTCTCGGCGGCAGCGTAGAGGTAGAGGCCGTGACCCGCCTCGTCCTGCACCTTGGCCAGCAGGATCGCCTTGCGCTTGAGCGACGGCGCCCGACTGATCCAGTTGCCCTCCGGCTGCATGCCGATGATCTCGGAGTGGGCGTGCTGGGCGATCTGCCGGATCAGCGTCCGGCGGTACGCGTCGGGCATCCAGTCGCGTGGCTCGATCTTCTGCTCGGCGTCGACCACCTCGGTGAAGTACGCCGCGAGGTCCTCGTCGGGCGCGGGTCCGCCACGCCGGCCGCGCGCCGCCGCCGCGCGTAGCTCTGCCTCGGCGGCCTCGACCTCGCCCAGCAGGCCGGCAGCGGGCGCGTCGCCCGCCGCGGCGTCCGACGCGTCGGTCGGGGTCGGGAAGTCGTTGCCATACATGGGACAAGTGTTACAGCTTGCGACCCAAGAAACCAGAGCGTGTAACAGGAATCCGAGGATCCGATCCGTAACGGAATGAGCGCTTTGCGCTACCCGGGCGCTCCACCTTCACGGTGATCTGGCCCACGAAACGAAGGTGAATCGCCACAAGGACCGCATACCGTCTCCATATCCCGCCTTTATCGCAGGTTGCCTAGTGTCGGACCCTGGCGGGTCTCCCAAGCAGACGTAGACTTTCCGCCGTCACACCGATCGGCTTCAGAAGATCGCCGCCAGACAGAGGTCACCTCCCCCGGCCTCGGCGATTCGGCCGACCCGTCCGGACAACAAGCCGGTCCCCCCGGCCCTGACACCTGGAGTTCACCCACTCATGCGATCCCGCGTGACCCTGGTGCTCGCCATCACGGCGGTCCTGCTCGGCGGCGTCCTCCTGGTCCCCGCCGCGTACGCCCGACTCTCCGACGGCAGCGGAGGCGGTGGTGGTGGCGGCGGCGACGCGACCGTCGCCGCGCCCGCACCCACGCCACCGCCGCCGCCCACGCTGGCGGCCGGTCCGGTGTCGGTGAACTTCCAGGGCGACTTCTTCTCCTGGGCGCTGCTGGATCGGCAGACCGGCAAGATCTCCGGGTCGCCGAACATGGCCGCGACCAGCTCCACCGAGTCGATGCTCAAGGCCTGGATCGTCTCCGACTACCTGCGTCAACTCGGCGACAGGGAACCGCCCGCGGCGCTGAAGAAGGCGGCCAGCCTCGCCATTCGGGAGAGCAACGATGACGCCGCCAACCTGGTCTACCGGGCCGCCGGCGGTTCGTACGCCGTCCCGGCCGGTGGCCAGCCGGGGCCCGTACTCAAGCGCGCGATCAGCATCTGTGGCCTGACCGACACCAAGCGCGGCAACGTGCCGAAGTACGAGGGCTGGTGGAGCTTCACCCGGATGTCCCCCCGCGACGCGGTCCGGATGGGCGACTGCATCGCCGACGGCAAGGCCGCCGGCCAGAAGTGGACCAAGTGGGTGCTCAGCGAGATGAGCCAGGTACGCGGCACCACCGCGGACAAGGACCAGAAGGCCAAGTCCGGGGGTGGGCACTGGGGGATCATCGACGGCCTGCCGAAATCGATCACGGCGCAGGGCCCGGTCAGCATCAAGAACGGATGGACGCGGATCAACTATGACGCCAACTGGCACGTCAACTGCCTCGCCGTCACCGGCAAGTGGAGTCTCGCGGTGATGCTGCGCTATTCGATCAAGAACAGTCTCGACTACGGCGCGAAGGTCTGCGCCAGTGTCGCCACCCAGTTGGTCACCCCGCAGCCCGGGGCCGCGCTCAAGGTGCCGCAGCAGCCCGCCGGGAAGCTCTGATGGCCGGAAATCGGCGGGCCGACCGGCGCGGCGGCGGTGAGACGTCCCCGCTGCGACTCATCGCCGTCGCCGTCATCCTGATCGGGTTGGTGCTGGTGTCGCTGCGGCTGCTGCCCGGGTCACCGTTCGAGTCGGCGGCCGCCGCCAGGTGGGGCGACGCCGGCTCCAGCACGAGCGACCGCCCCACCGGCGCAGGCACCAACCGGAGTGCCCGCCAGCCGTCCTCGCCGTCACCGAGCCCCAGCCCGGAGCTGGAGCCGCTGCCGTTCGTCGCCAAGGACCTCAAGCTGGACATCGAGGGCTGGTACGCCTGGAGCGTGTTGGACCGCCGCACCGGGCAGATCATCGGCTCCAAGAACATGAACGAGACAAGCACCACCGCGTCGATGATCAAATCCTGGATCGTCGCCGACTACCTGCGCCGCTCGGCCGACGCCGGCCAGACGCCCAGCGACGCGAAGCTCGCCGACGCGACCCGGATCATCCGGGACAGTGACAACACCCGGGCCGAACAGTTCTACAACCAGGTCGATCGGGACGCCTCGATCAAGCGGCTGATCTCCATGTGCAAGCTGACCGACAGCAAGGTCGCCCCCGACAAGGGCTGGTCCCGGACGGCGCTGTCCCCCCGGGACACCGCCCGCCTGGGCAACTGCATCGCCACCGGCACCGCCGCCGGGCCGAAGTGGACCAAGTGGCTGCTCAACGAGATGAAACTGGTCCGCGGCGCCGGTGACTTCGGCATCCGCAAGGCCTTCCCGGCCGCGGAGCAGAAGCAGATCGCCATCAAGAACGGGTGGATCGACCGGACCCAGGAGCAGGAGATGCACATCAACTGCCTGGCCATCGGCGACACCTGGACGATGGGCGTGATGGTCAAGTACCCGATCAACATGGGCTACGACTACGGCATGAAGAACTGCGAGAAGATCACCGAGGCGCTTCTGCGCCCCGGCACCTGAGCGGCCGCCCCGCGCCCGCGGGGCGGCCCCGCCGGTCAGCCGGCGAAGAACTCGGGGCCGCCGTCCGGCAGCTCCGGGGCCTCGCCGATCGCGGCGGCTCGCCGGGCCCACTCGCGCAGCCCGGCGACCTGCCGGTCACCGAGCGAGAAGTCCAGGGTACGGAAGTACGTGGCCAGGGTCGCCGCGTCGAACGTCTCCCAGCGGGCCGCGGCCTCGGCGACCTGGTCCAGCTCGGCCAGGCACAGGTCCCGCGAGCGTAGGAACGCCTCGTGCACCTCCTTGACTAGGCCGGGATGGGCGGCTGCGAAGTCGCGGCGGACCGCCCAGACGGCGAAGACCATCGGCAGGCCGCTCCACTCCCGCCACGCCTGCCCGAGGTCGGTGACGATGAGACCGCGCTGCGGCGCCTCGTAGTACGCCCGCAGCGCCACGTCCCCGATCAGCACCCCGGCGTCGGCTTCGAGCAGCATCTGGGTCAGGTCCGGTGGGCAGCGGAAGTATTCGGGCCGCACGTTGTACCGCTCGGCGAGCAGCAACTGGGCCAGCATCACCCCGGTCCGCGAGGTCGAGCCGAGCGCCACCCGGGCGCCGTCCAGCTCGGCGAGGGGTCGGGTGGAGACCATGTTGACCGAGAGCACCGGTCCGTCACTGCCCACCGCCAGGTCCGGCAGGAGGAGCAGCTCGTCGGCGTGCTTCAGGTACTCCAACAGTGTGATCGGGCCGATGTCGAGGTCACCGGCGACCAGTGCCGCGCTCAACCGGTCCGGCGAATCCTTCTGCAGGTCGACGTCGAGCAGGGCACCGGAGCGCATCAGACCCCAGTAGATCGGCAGGCAGTTCAGGAACTGGATGTGCCCGACCCGCGGGCGTGCGATGCGCTCAACCATGACCCGACCGTATCCCCGGCCTTCGGATCCGGCTCGGCGGGTCGGCCCGGAGTGGGCAAGCCCGCATCCGGCCCGGTCGCCGCCGGTCAGGCTCGACCGGCCGTCGGCGTTTCACCGCCGACGCCGTGACCGGCACGAACCCGGCCCGTCCCATTGATGATCGACGACCTGGAAGTGTCGTACGTCAGTTCTATTCTGACGTCATGTTGAGGGCGTTGGCGCAGGCAGGAGGTGCGGTCGACGACTGCACCGAGACCGCGCTCTGGGGGCTCTCCGACGATGAGCTGCTCGCCTCTCTCGACGCGACCCAGGTGTTGGCGCAGCGGCTGTCCACCGTTCAGCTCGGGCTGGTCCGCGAGTTGGACGCCCGCGGTCTGGCGGTCGCCCAGGGCGCCTCGTCCACCGCCGTCTGGCTGCGGGAGCGGCTCCGGCTCTCCGGCCGCTCCGCGCGCCACCTGGTTCAGCTCGCCGCCACCGTCGACGCCGCGCCAGCAGCGGTGCGTGACGCGCTGCTCAGCGGTGCCATCACCGTCGAGCAGGGTCGAGTGGTGGCCGAGACGATCGCCGCCCTCCCGGTGGAGGCCGGCCCCGAGGTGGCGGACAAGGCCACCCAACTCCTGGTCGCCTGGGCCGACCGGTTCGATCCGACCGTCCTGAGCCGGCTCGGAGAGCGGGTCCTCACGACGTCGCGCCGGATCTGGCCGACCAGGCTGAGCTCAAGGCTCTCCAACGGGCCACCGAGCGGGCCGAGGCCCGCCGGCACGTCACGCTCTCCGAGCAGCAGAACGGTCAGGTACGCCTCAGCGGAAACCTCGACACCGAGACCGCGAGCCTGCTCCGGGAGGCGATCGACCCGCTCTGCGCCCCGGCCGGTGAGCACGATGATCGCAGCCCAGGTCAGCGGCGTGCCGACGCGCTTGGCGAGATCTGTCGATTGGCGCTGCGCACGGGTCAACTGCCCGACAGCGGCGGAGACCGGCCTCAGCTCGTGGTGACCGTGTCGCTCGACGATCTGGTCAACGGCGTACGCGCCGGCACGTTGGAGACCGGAGTTCGTCTCACGCCGGGTGCGGTCCGCCGTCTCGCCTGCGACGCCAACCTGTTGCCGGCCGTGCTGGGCGGCAACAGTCAGGTCCTGGACGTCGGCCGCCAGCGCCGGCTCTTCACCGGCCCGCTGAGGCGTGCGCTGGTGCTGCGCGACGGCGGTTGCGCCTTCCCTGGCTGCGACCGGCCGCCGAGATGGTGCGACGGTCACCATGTCCGGCACTGGGCCGACGGTGGGGCGACAGCGCTGGGCAATGCCGTGCTGCTCTGCGGCTACCACCACCGGTTCGTCCATCGCGGCGACTGGACGGTCCGCATCGCGGCGGACGGCCGGCCCGAGTTCCTTCCGCCCCGGTGGCTCGACCCGCTGCGCACACCACGCCGCAACCTCTACCACCAGCGCTGCTGATGCCGCCGACCACGGCTACGCCGCCCTGGGACCCCGGACCAGGACCAGGACAAACGGCAGACCCCGGCTCAGCCCTGCCGCTCCGCCACCGGCCGCTACGAGCCGAACAAGGCACCCAGCGGCCAGGCCGCACGACCAGCAACACGCCATCTCAGCGTGCCTACCGGCAGACGTCACCAGCGCCGCCCATCCGGCAACACGCCGTCTCGGACGGGTGGCCGGCCGGGTAACCCGATGGAACCGACGGGTCCGGGGGCGTAAGGTTGCAGGCCGCTTGACGGCCGAGGTGAGCTGCACCGGAACGGACGTCTTCGCGCCGGGCGGCCGGCCATCCGCCCCCGGACACGCGAGCGCGCAGCAGATGTGAACGATGGGACGTCAGCATGCCCGCACTTGACCTCGACACCCAGCTCGACACGGACCTTGCCGACGAACGCGCTCACCTGGAAGCCTCGCGGATCGCGCTGCGGCGGATGCGGGAGCGGGCCGAAGCCCTCTTCGCCACAGGTGACCAGGTGGCCGGCGACGCGTACGCGGCGGAGACGCTCGGCCGCACCCTCGCCCGCCGGGTGGCCGAGCTGGCCGACGACCCGACCACGCCCCTGTTCTTCGGCCGCCTCGACTTCGCCGGGTCCACAGACCCCGACGGCACGGACCCCGACGGCACGGACCCCGACAGCACCGACACCGGCAGCGCCGCACACGGCACCAGCGACGGCAGCAGCACCGCGCAGGGCAGCACCGGAGGCAGCCGCACCACGCACGGCAGCACCGGAGGCAGCCGCACCGCGCAGGGCAGCGCCGGGGGCAGGGCCGGCGACGGGGATCCCGGCGCGGGTGCGCGCAGCTCGGATCATGACGGTCGGCGGTATCACGTGGGGCGGCGGCATGTCGCCGACGACCGCGGTGAGCCGTTGGTGCTTGACTGGCGGGCGCCGGTTTCCCGGTCGTTCTACCAGGCCAGCGCACGGGATCCGCAGGGTGTGGCGGTCCGGCGTCGGTTCGGGTTCAGCAACGGGGTGCTGACCAGCTTCGAGGACGAGCGTCTCGATCGGGGCGAGGAGCTCGGCACGACCAGTCGGATCCTCACCGCCGAGATCGAGCGGCCGCGGGTCGGGCCGATGCGGGACATCGTCGCCACGATTCAGCCGGAGCAGGACGAGTTGGTCAGGGCCGACCTTGCCGACTCGATCTGCGTGCAGGGAGCGCCGGGCACCGGGAAGACGGCAGTCGGCCTGCACCGGGCCGCGTACCTGCTCTATCTGCACCGGGAGCGGTTGCGGCGGGCGGGTGTGCTTATCGTCGGGCCGAACCGGGCGTTCCTGTCGTACATCGCGGCGGTGTTGCCGGCGCTCGGTGAGGTCGAGGTCGAACAGGCCACGGTGGAGGAGTTGATCTCCCGGGTGCCGGTCCGGGCGGTCGAGGCACCGGAGGTCGCCGTGCTCAAGCACGACGTACGCATGGCGCGTGTGTTGCAACGCGCGGTGCGGGCCCAGATCGGCACGCCCACCGAATCGATCACCGTGTCGGACGGCTCGTTCCGGTGGCGGATCGGGTTGGAGCCGTTGCACCGGATCGTCGAGGAGACCCGCCGGGAAGGGCTGCCGTACGCCACGGGTCGGGAGCGGGTCCGCGCGCGGGTGGTCAGCCTGCTGCAACGACAGGCCGAGGCGCGGCGGGCGGAGTCGCCAGGCGATGCCTGGTTGCGCCGGATGGGTCGCTGCCGGCCGGTGGTCGATTTCCTGGACGCGGTCTGGCCGGCGCTCACCCCGGAAGGGCTGGTGTTCGGCCTGCTCTCCGACCCGGGCCGGCTCGCCGCCGCGGCGGACGGGCTGCTCACCGACACCGAGCAGGCGCTGCTCGGCTGGGCGAAGCCGGCCCGCACCGCGAAGGCGACCCGCTGGACCTCGGCCGACGTGGTGTTGCTCGACGAGGCGGCTGGCCTCCTGGAACGGCCCTCCGGTTTCGGGCACGTGGTGGTGGACGAGGCGCAGGACCTCTCCCCGATGCAGTGTCGGGCCATCGCCCGGCGCAGCGAGCACGGCTCGGTCACCCTCCTCGGTGACCTCGCCCAGGGCACCGCGCCGTGGGCGGCGACGGACTGGCGTGAGTCCCTCGCCCACCTGGGCAAGCCGGACGCCGTGGTGGTCCCGTTGACTGTGGGTTTCCGGGTGCCCGCAGCGGTGGTCGCCTTCGCGAACCTGCTGCTTCCGGCACTCGCGGTGGACGTACCGCCGGCCGAGTCGCTGCGCCACGACGGTGGGCTGGACGTGCGTCCCGTGACCGACCTGGTCGCGGAGACGGTGGCCGAGGTGCGGGCGGCGCTCGCGCACGACGGTTCGGTGGGTGTGATCGCCGCCGACGACGCGGTCGACGGACTGCGCGCGGCGCTGGCCGCCGCCGGTGTCGCGACCGCGACCGCCGACGACGTGACGGCCGCGGAGCGGGTCACCGTGGTGCCCGCGACGCTCGTCAAGGGCCTGGAGTACGACCATGTGGTGGTGGTCGAGCCGGCCGCGATCGTCGCGGCCGAGCCGCGCGGGCTGCACCGGCTGTACGTGGTGCTGACCCGGGCGGTGTCCCGGCTGGCGGTGCTGCACAGCGAGCCGCTGCCCGCCCCGCTCGGCGGTGGCTCAGCCGGCTGACACGGCCCGCCCCGCTCGGCGGTGGCTCAGCCGGCTGACACGGCCGCCGCGACCTCCCGCAGGGGGCGGCCGGAGTCGGCAAGCGGCACGTGGAACGACAGCCACGACCCGTCGGTGAAGTCGATCCGCAGCCGCTTCCAGTTCAACCGGTACCGGCCGACCCGGGCGGCCACCGTCGTGCGCGGCGCCGACCCGAGCAGCTCGACGTCGGCCTGCGCCCGTTCGTCCGCCGCCGAGCTGGAGAGCAGGCCGACCGGTGCTGTCGCGCCGAGCAGCAACCGCTGGTCGGTGACCCCCAGCAGGATGTCCCGGAGACCGAAACCCTTCGTCGCCACGGTCAGGGCGTGGTGCAGCAGAGACGCCTGCGACCCCGGTTCGCCTCGACCTCCGACACCGAAGAAGAGCCAGTCGACGGCGGTGTCCGCACGGCCGAAGGTGATGTTCGGCGAGAGCACGTTGAGCAGGACGCCCAGCAGGCTCGGCCCGCCGGGGGCAGGTGAGGCCGCCGGTTGCGGGGGCGCCGCCGGGGCGAGACCTCCGCCCACCCGGACCCGGGCCACCGCACGCACCGGCTCTCCGGCGGGTAGCAGTCGCGTGAGCCCCTCGACGTACCGGGCGTGACTCCCGTCGAGCGTCATCGGTGCAGCTCGCGGTGCGGGCTCGACACGGACCCTCCTGTGTGTCCTGTGCGACGGGTCAGCCGCCGCCGTTCCCACCATAGGCACTGTCCACGCAACCGGTGATCCCGCCCGCGACGTGGGGGGTCACCGAGCTTTGGCTTTGCGTCATATGGTTCGGTGCGGGAACTCGACGACGGTCTGCTTCCCACGACGCCGCGGGGGGGGCAGTGTGAGCGCGCAGGGAACAGCACGGGTCGTCCACCCGCAGGCAGCGGGTCGCCGTCAGCCTCACCACGCTCGGCGACGGCGAGAGGATCAGGCTCCGCCGGTCGCGGCCGGGCCGGTTGGCGTTCGAGGCGCACACCGAAGAGGTCCGCGCCCTGCTCGATTCACTCCGTCGAAGGAGCAGTCATGACCCTCGTCCGCGCCGACCAGGCCAGCCGCCGGTACGGCGACGTCCTCGCCCTCGACCGCGTCGACCTGGAGGTCCGGGCCGGTGAGCTGGTCGGCCTGCTCGGGCCGAACGGCGCCGGCAAGAGCACCCTGATGAACCTGCTGGTGGGCCTGCGCCGCCCCACCTCCGGGCGGGTCGAGCTGAACGGCGGCGACCCCCGCGACCCGGCGAGCCGCCGGCAGATCGGCGTCACTCCGCAGGAGACCGGGCTGCCGGGCACCCTGCGGGTCGGCGAGGTCGTCGACTTCGTCTCGGCGCACTACCCGGACCCGGTGCCCCGCGGGGAGCTGCTCGACCGCTTCGATCTGGGCGATCTGGCCCGACGGCAGTGCGGTGGGCTCTCCGGTGGGCAGCGCCGTCGGCTGGCGGTGGCGCTGGCGTTCGTCGGCCGACCCCGCCTGGTGCTGCTCGACGAACCGACCACCGGCCTGGACGTGGCCGCCCGGCACGCCCTGTGGGAGGCGATCCGCGCGTTTCACGCCGACGGCGGCACCGTGCTGTTGAGCAGCCACTACCTGGAGGAGGTGGAGGCGCTGGCACACCGGGTGGTCGTCATCGGGCAGGGCCGGGTGCTCGCCGACGACACCGTGGACGCGGTGCGTGGCATCGTCGGCGTACGCCGGGTCAGCCTGGTCACCGACGAACTCCCCGACCTGCCCGGGGTCGTTCGCAGTGAACGGATCGACGGGCGGGTGCACCTGCTCACCACCGACGCCGACGAGTTGGTCCGCGCGCTTGTCACGGCCCGGACTCCCTTCAGCGACCTGGAGGTACGGCCGACCTCGCTCGAGGAGGCGTTCCTCGCCATCACCAGCGGGGACGCGCCCGGCGGGGACCAGCCCGCCAGCGCAGACCGGCCCGCCGCCGCCGCTGCCGGCGGCCGATCCGCCACCGCCTGAGGAGTCCACCGTGCAGCTTGCCCTGGTCCATGCCCGCTACCAGCTCCTGGAGATCATCCGGATCCCGGTGGCGGTCGTCGGCAGCGCCTTCTTCCCGGCCGCCGCCATGATCTTCTTCGTGGTGCCGTTCGCCGGCGACGACTCGGCCGGCGCCACCTTCGCCACCGCGTCGATGGTCACCTTCTCGGTGATGAGCGCCAACATCTTCCAGTACGGGGTCGGCGTCGCGGAGGACCGCGACCAGCCGTGGAACCCGTACACCCGGACCCTGCCGACCGGGCCGGCCCCCCGCTTCGCGGGCCGGGTGCTGGCCGGCCTGGCGCTGACGTACCTCTCACTGATCCCGGTCGTGGTCATCGGCCTGACGCTCACCGCGGCCCGGATCACCCCGGCGGCGTTCCTCCTGACCGCCGTCACGGTGGCCGTCATCTCGGTGCCGTTCACGCTGATGGGCCTCGCCATCGGCTACTCGCTGCCGAGCAAGGCCGCGATCGTGGTGGCCCAGGTGGTCTTCCTGCCGCTCGCGTTCGGCGGCGGGCTGCTCTCCGCACCCGGAGAGGCGCCCGGTTTCATCGAGACGATCGCGCCGTTCCTGCCCACCCGGGGGGCGGCCGAACTGATGTGGTCGGCGGTCGGTGACTACGCCGTCGAGCCGCTGGCACTGATCATGCTCGGCGTCTGGGTGGTACTGCTCGCCGCGCTCGCCGCCTGGGCCTACCGACGGGACGAGGGTCGCCGGTTCACCTGACGATTCGTCCGTTTCCGCCCCGCGCCACAGTGGGACGGTGCCAGGATTCCGGCAGGGGGTCGACGTGGCCGCCCGGGCCGAGAGGGGTCTTTGACCGTGAGCA
Source organism: Micromonospora sp. NPDC023888 (assembly GCF_040639415.1). Classification (NCBI taxonomy): domain Bacteria; kingdom Bacillati; phylum Actinomycetota; class Actinomycetes; order Micromonosporales; family Micromonosporaceae; genus Micromonospora; species Micromonospora sp. NPDC023888. The sequence continues at coordinate 56,221 of NZ_JBEZZW010000007.1, forward strand.
CCGTCCCGCCGGGCACGCCCTGCTGGGCCGACCTGGCCACCCCCGACCTGGCCGACGCCCGGCGCTTCTACCCCGAGCTGTTCGGGTGGACCGGCCGGGTCACACCGGAGCCCGAGGCGGGCGGCTACACGGTCTTCCTGCTCGACGGCAAACCGGTGGCGGGGGCCGGGCCGCCGGCAATCCCGGACCAGGTGCCCATCTGGTCGACGTACCTCGCCACCGACGACGCCGAACTGGTCGCCGGCCGGGTCGAACGGGCCGGCGGGCAGGTGGTGGTGCCGCCGTTCGAGGTCTTCGACCGGGGCTGGATGGCGGTCTTCGCCGACCCGGCGGGCGCCACGTTCAGCGTCTGGCAGCCGCTGGCGATGGCCGGCGCCGAGGTGTTCAACGTGCCCGGCGCGATGAGCTGGAACGAGCTGGTCACCCCCGACCCCGAGGGTGCGAAGGTCTTCTACGAGCTGGTGTTCGGCTGGCAGCCCGACGACCAGGCGGTGGGCGGGATGACGTACACCGGGTGGCGGCTCGGGACGCAGATCGTCGCCGGGATGATGCCGCCGCTGGCCGACGACTTCCCGGCCGACCTGCCCGCGTACTGGACGGTGTACTTCGCGGTGACCGACGCGGACGCCGCCGCGGCCCGCGCGGCCGAGCTGGGCGGGACCATCCTCGTCCCACCCCGCGACATCCCGGCGGGCCGGTTCGCGGCGCTGCGCGACCCCCAGGGCGCCCTCTTCTCCGTCATCGACCTGGGCCCCTGACCCTCTCTCCCCCTCCCCCGCCCCGCCCCGCGTCCACTGTCAACCTCGACGATCATGGGGTTGACGGGTAGCTTCACCCTGTTCGCGCTCGCAAACCCCATGATCAAGCGTCAGGCGGGGTGGGAGTTGGGCCGGGCGGGGCGGACCGGGACCACCAGGGGGCCGTGGGCGCCGGGGACGACCCGCACGCTCGCCCGGTAGTGGGTGGCGAGCAGATGCTCGGTCAGCACCTCGGCCGGGGTTCCGGCGGCCACCACCTGACCGCCGGCGAGCATGACCATCCGGTCGGCGTACTCGCCGGCCAGGGAGAGGTCGTGCATCGTGGCGAGGACGGTCAGGCCGTGCTCGCGGCGGAGCTGGTCGACCAGCTCCAGCACCTCCTGCATGTGACCGATGTCGAGCGCGCTTGTCGGCTCGTCGAGCAGCAGCAACGTCGCGCCCTGGGCGAGCGCTCGGGCGAGGAACACCCGCTGCCGTTCGCCCCCGGAGAGGGTGGCCAGTTCGCGGCGCTGGAAGCCGGTGAGGCTCAACCGACTCAGCACGTCGTACGCGGCGTCGACGTCGGCTGTCGACTCCCGGCCCAGCGCCGGGATGTACGGGGTGCGCCCGAGCAGCACGTAATCGAGCACCGACATGCCGGGCGGTACCACCGGGGACTGCGCCACGGTGGCCACCACCCGGGCGCGGTCCCGGCGGCGCAGCGCGGCGCTCGCCGTACCGAACAGGGTGATCGCCCCCGGCGCGGGCAGCAGGCCGCCGACGGCGCGCAGCAGCGTCGACTTGCCGGCGCCGTTCGGGCCGATCACGGTGACCCATTCGCCGACGGCGACGGTGAGGTCGACGCCGGTCAGGATCGGCGTGCCGTCCAGGCTGACGTGCAGCCCACGTACCTCGACTGCCGGCGCGACGCCATCGACGGACCGGGCGCCGGTGGACGGGCCAGCGGGGGGTTCGGGACTCATGTGAGCGCCCGGCGGGCGGTTCGCAGCACGAGCACGAAGAACGGGCCGCCCAGCAGGGCGGTCACCACTCCGATCGGCACCTCGGAGGGAGCGGCGGCGGTGCGGGCCACCACGTCGGTAAGCGCCAGGAACGCACCGCCGAACAGCAGCGACATCGGCAGGATCACCCGGTAGCTCGATCCGGCGAGCAGCCGGACGGTGTGCGGCACGATGATGCCGACGAAGCCGATCAGCCCGGTCGCGGAGACCGCCGCTGCGGTGCCCAGGGAGGCGGCGGCGATCAGCAGGTAGCGGGTGCGCTGCGGGTGCAGGCCCAGGCTCCTCGCCTCGTCGTCGCCGACCGCGAGGACGTCCAGCTCGCGGCGGTGCAGCAGCACCACCACCGTGGTGAGCGCGGCGTACGGCAACACCAGCAGCACGTCGTGCCAACCGGCGGTGGCCAGCCGACCGAGCAGCCAGGAGTAGACCGGTTGGATGCTGTCGGAATGTCGTTGCAGCAGGTACGTCTGCCCGGCGGAGAGGAACGCGGAGACCGCCACCCCGGCCAGGATCAGCATCGCGGGCGAGCCGCGTCGCTCGCCCCCGCCGGCCGCCCCGAGCACGTAGGTCATCGTGACGGCCAGCAGCGATCCGGCGAACGCGGCCAGCGGGATGGTCATCGGTAGCCCGGATATCGCACCCGCCTGGCCGGCGCCGCCGAGGGCGATCGCCGCGGTGACGGCGAGGCCGGCGCCCGCGGCCACACCGAGCAGGTACGGGTCGGCAAGCGGGTTGCGGAACACACCCTGGTAGCACCCGCCGGCCATGGCGAGCAGGCCGCCGACGAGCAGGCCCAGCACCACCCGGGGCAGCCGCAGCTCGGTGACGATCGCGATCTCCCGCTCGGTCAGCCCGCTGTCGAGGTGCACCCCCGGGATGAGGTTGAGCAGCTCGGCGGCGACGCTGCCCGGGGGCAGACTCACCGGGCCGAGCGACACCCCGACGACGAGCGCGACGAGCACCGCGAACACCCCGGTCACCAGCCAGCGCATCCGCAGCCCAGCAGGCCGGGCCACGGACTGCTGCCCGACCGGCCGGGCCACGGCCGGCCGGCTGGTTGGTACCGGTTCGGACACCCGTGGTGACCCGCTCACCGGTTTACGACTGTCACGCGGGCACCTTGGCGACCGCGTCGATGATCACCCGGAGCAGGTCCACGACCCGCGGCCCCCAGCGGGACGCGACGTCGTCGTCAAGTGCGACCACCTGGTTGTTCTTCACGGCGGTGAGACCGGCCCAGCCACTGCGGGCCTTGACCGTGTCGGCGTTCTGCTGGCAGCACTTGGCGTCGGCCAGGAAGACGAAGTCCGGGTCGGCCTTGACGATGAACTCCTGGGACAACTGCGGGTAGCCGGCGTTCTTGCCGTCCGCGTCGGCCGGGTCGGCGATGTTCGTCAGACCGGCCTGGCTGTAGAGCGAGCCGATGAAGGTCTTGCTCGTCGCGCTGTACAGCTCCGGGCCCAGCTCGTGGAAGTAGGTGAGCTTCTCGGCGCGCTGCGGCAGGTCCTTGACCAGCTTGGCGATGTCGTCCTTCATCCGGGTGGTGACGTCGGTGGCCTGGTCGGCGTGCCCGGTCAGCGTGCCCAGCTCGGTGATCTGCCGGTACGAGTCGTCGAGCGTGGTCGCCGCCGGCGTCAGGTAGACCGGGATCTTCAGCTTGGCGAGCTGGTCGACGATCTTGTTGCGGTCGTCGGAGAGCACCACGAGGTCCGGGTTCTTACCGGCGATCGCCTCGGCGTTCGGCTGGAAGGCGGAGAGGTCGGTCTTCGGCGCGTCGGCCGGGTAGTTCGACTGGTCGTCGACGGCGGTCACCTGCGGGCCGGCACCGATCGCGAAGAGCATCTCGGTGGCGGTGGGCGACAGCGCGACGATCTTCTCGGGGCGCTTGTCGAGGGTGAGCGCGCCGACCGTGACCGGGTACGCGGCGGCAGCGGTGCCGGCACTGGGCTTGTCGTCGGCCTTTTCGGCGCAGGCGCCGAGGGCGAGCGCGGCGACCGCGAGGGTCGCGGCGAAGATCCGAGGGGTACGTCTGAACATGGGGGCCTCCTGTCGGTCGAGGAGTGTGGTGCTTCGCCGACAGGGACTTTCGTACGCCCGCCCACGAGGCGCCCTTCCTCGAGAGCGCGTATCGCGACCGATCCGTAGGCGACCTGGCTCGTCCCCACCGGGCGGTGGGGCATCACAGTTGCGGGACAGCGCCGGGTTTCGCACCGGCTTCGCTGCGGACTGGTCGCTAAGACGGTAGCGCACCGCCGGGACGTGCCGGATCGATCAAGGATCGATCGTCGCCCGTCGATCGGCCTGACAGCCGCAGGGAGGCATATGTCCCGGATCTGAAGGCTCGGGAGCGGGTGGTGGGGCCCCGTCGGGGGCGGGACGGGGCCCCACCCGATCAGGAGGACGTGATGGTGACGTTGTCCACAGCCGCCTCCACGAGGCTGGCTCCGGAGGCGTCCGCCGCTTCGACGAGGATGCGGACCGACTGGCCGGCGTACGGGCTGAGGTTGAGGTTGGACACCGCCCAACTCCCGTTACGGTTGGTCGCCGCGCCGGCCTGGGTGAGCAGCGCGGTCGTGCCGCCGTTGTGCACCACGCTCACCCGCAGGTAGTCCGCCGACGAGGCGTTCGACCCGTGCGCCAGGTACCAGGCCAGCGAGAGGGTGAGCGTTCCGGACGACGGCAGGGTCACCGCCGGGGACCGGGCGCTCGTCACGCCGCCGTCGAGGTCGTAGTCACCGGCGGCCGAGCCGGCGAGCCGGCCGGTGACCAGATCGTTCGATCCGGCGTACGGGGTGAGCTGCTTGGCGCCGGAGGACGTGGTCGCCTGGGCGGCACCCCGTTCCCAGGCTCCGAGGGTGGCGGTGTCGGTGCCGGCCGGGTTGATGGTCCACCCGGTGGCGGTCTCGAAGGTGTCCGACCAGACAGTGGTGCCGCCACCACCGCCGCAGTACTGCGCCTGCTTGCCGATGGCCCGGTACGGGCAGTCGGCGTACTCGCTGAGCAGCAGCACGGCCTCCCGGTTGCGGGTGGTCTGCGCGCTGATCACCTCGTCGGGCGGGTAGAAGCCGCCGCCGCCGGACGAGCCGGGGTACATCTCGAAGGTGTACGCCCAGATGTTGTGGGTGGCCCACATCCAGTCGAGGCTGTCCCCGTCGGTGATGTAGAGGTCGCTGGACTGCTCCGGGGTGTAGCTGTTGGTGGCCGCCATCTGCTGACCGATGGTGGCGAAGGTGTTGTACTGGTCCGCGCTCATCCCGGTCGCGGTGTTCGCTGTGGTGTAGCCGTACGGCCAGAGCACCAGCTCCGAGTACGTGTGGAAGTCGATGTTCGCCTTGATCTGCTGCACGCCGCCGACCACCCGGCCGTTGACGAAGTTGCGCAGCGCCTGCGTTTCGGGGGCGGAGAACGCCGACGGGCCTCGGTAGGTCTCCGACGAGGTGGTGCCGGACGAGCCGCCGCAGCAGCCCCAGTTGTAGCCCCAGTTGCGGTTCAGGTCGGTGCCGACGTTCGACGAACCGCTGTTGGGCTGCCGGTTCTTGCGCCAGGACCGGTACGACCCGGTGGCGATGTCGTATTCACTGCCGTCCGGGTTGACCGTCGGCACGATCCAGATCTCGCGGCCGTTGACGATGTTGGTGATCCGGGAGTCGTTGCCGTAGCTGTCGGTGAAGAGGTTGAGCAGGTAGATCGCCATCTCGACGGTCAGGTGCTCGCGGGCGTGCTGCTGGGAGTTGAACAGGATCTCCGGCTCGTTCTCGTCGGTGCCGACGTTGTCGGAGATCTTCACCGCCATCAGGTCGCGGCCCTCGTACGACGAACCGATGCTGATCTTGCGGGCGATCGCCGGGTGGTCGGCGACGACCTGGTTCACGACGGCTGTCAGTTCCGCGTAGTCGTGGTAGTTGGAGTCGGCGGGCGGGAAGGCCATGGTGCCGATCTCGCCGGCGCCACGCTCGGCGTTGGGCGGTGGGGCGAGGGGTTCGAGCCGGAAGCCGAGCTTGCCGATGGCGGCGGCCTCACCGGCGGTCGCCGAGATGTGCAGGACTCCGTGTTCGGAGTAGTCGATGGAGGCTCCGGTGCGGGCCACCGCGTTGCGGTCGGCGAGGGTCCGGGGGCCGAGCACCCGGTAGCTGGCGGCGGCCGGCTCGGTGGTGCGGTCCGGCGCCGGTTGGGCGGCGACCGGACCGGCGGCGACGGTGACGATGCCCAGCCCGGTGACGACGGCGAGCACCAGGACGCGGCGGAGAGGGATGGGCGTGCGGAGGGCCATGGACTACCTCCTCGATGGGCGGGAGATCCCGCTCGGTGAAGGACACTTCACCATCTGTCACATGGTCATATCAACATTGATCGTTATCTGGTCCATCCCAGGCGGATCATCACGGCGGCAATGATTTTCCATCCGTCAACATCTGGCGAAACTTCCTTCCGAGCGGAAAACTGACCTGCGACGATGTCCCCTCTCGACACCGCAGAGCACTCATGGCCAGATCCCGCCTACGCGCGGGCGCCCTCGCCGGCGTCACCGCGCTCACCCTGCTCGCCACCACCGCGCCCGCGGTGGCAGGCCGCCCACCCGTCACCGGTCACGACGAGCAGATCACCTTCCAGGACTGGTCCGGGCCCGCCGACTGGCACCGGGGCAGCCGGGCCGGCACCCGCGTGCTCCCCGGCGCCCAATCGGGCCTCACCCTGGCCCGCCCGGCCGGCACCACCGAGTACGCCGACCCACACACCGGCACCACCCGCACCTGGGAGTACGGCACCTGGACCTCACCGGTGACCCGGATCGGGTTCGACGCCACCGAACTGATCGCCTCGTGGAACGCCGAGACCCCCGCCGGCACCTGGATCCAGGTGGAGATGCAGGGCAGCTACACAAGCGGTGACCAGACCCCCTGGTACGTCATGGGTCGCTGGGCGTCCGGCGACACCGACATCAGGCGGACAAGCGTCAACAAGCAGGGCGACCCCTGGTCGACGATCTGGACCGACACCTTCAGCATCGACGACGCCACCGCCGGGGTGCTGCTGCGGTCCTACCAGCTCCGGCTGACCCTCTACCGGGCACCCGGGCAGACCGCCGCGCCGGTGGTCCGGATGGTCGGCGCGATGAGTTCGACAGTGCCGGACCGCTTCACCGTGCCGCCGAGCGCCGGGCACATCGCCTGGGGCGTCGAGCTGCCGGTGCCGCGCTACTCGCAGAACGTGCACGCCGGGCACTACCCCGAGTACGACGGCGGCGGCGAGGCGTGGTGCTCGCCCACCTCCACCGAGATGGTGGTCGAGTACTGGGGTCGCAAGCCGTCGGCGGCCGACACCTCCTGGGTGGACCCGACCTACCCCGACCCGACCGTCAACCACGCCGCCCGGATGACCTTCGACTACGCCTACGACGGGGCCGGCAACTGGCCGTTCAACACCGCGTACGCGGCCAGCTTCCCCGGGCTGGAGGGTCGCGTGACCCGACTGCACTCACTGGACGAGCTGGAACGTTTCATCGCCGCCGGCATCCCCGTCGTGACCAGCCAGTCCTTCCTCGCCAGCGAGCTGGACGGGGCCAACTACGGCACCTCCGGGCACCTCTTCGTGGTGGTCGGCTTCACCGCCGACGGCGACGTGATCGTCAACGACCCCGCCTCGTCGAGCAACGAGGTGGTGCGCAACGTCTACAAGCGCGCGCAGTTCGAGCAGATCTGGCTGCGGACCAAGCGCACCAACGCCAGCGGGGGCGTCTCCGGCGGCTCCGGCGGCGTCGCGTACCTGATCAAGCCCGTTTCGAAGCCCTGGCCCGAGGTCCCCAACTCCACCAACTGGTAACCCCACCCGGGTGATCAAGAGGTTTGCGTCACCGGAAGTCGACTCCCTGACGCAAACCTCTTGATCACCGCGCGGTGTCGGGGCCGTCGGTGGGGGGCGTGGGGTTGGGGGTCGGGTCCTGGTCCTCGCCGGCCAGGGCGGAGCGCAGGCGTTCCTTCTCCGTCCGGCGACGCTCGGTGGCGTCGGCCATCTCCCCCGCCAGCGCGTCGCGCCAGGGACGCAGCAGGAAGAAGGAGAGCGCGGCGGAGAAGACCAGCGCCAACATCAGCTTCAGGAACACGTTCATGTCGATCAGCCAGAGGCCCGCCAGCACGGCGACGAACAGCCCGATCCGGCCCAGCGTGTACTTGAGCGCGGCGCTCACCTGCACCACTCCGTTCTCTCCGTCGCCCGCCGGTGCCGGCGGTAAGGTCGATCCGCCCGGCGGGCGGTCCCGGTCAGCCGGTCCGGCGGGACAACCAGCGCACGCCCGGGAACCAGATCATCGCGTACGCCACGGTGAACGCCCCCGCCGCCAACGTCCCGGAGAGCAGCGTCGGCAGACCGGCGCCCAGACCGGCGATCAGCAGCCCGACGAACACCCCGACGGCGGCTGCCACGACCGCCGCCACCACCCGGGCCGCGCCGAACTCCCAGGCCCGAAAATCGTCCCAGAACAGCCAGACCGGCAGGATCACTGCCAACCAGCCGTTGGTGTGCCCGAAATCGCCGGCGCCGATCGAGGCGAACGCCCAGTCGAACAACACCAACGCCAGCGCACCGATCACCAGGCCGGCCAGGCAGACCCCGAGCAGATCACCAAGGGTACGAACGCGCCCCTCGGCGTCCCGGCGGGGGAACCCGCCCTGCTGCTCGGAACCACTCTGCTCGGTCATCGACTGCGAGGGTACGTGGCGGCTCAGGCCCAGACCTGCTGCGGCTCGGCGCGGCGCTCGGCAAGCGACGGGGCCTTGTCGTACTCGCGCACCACGTTGTAGCGGGTGTCCCGCTCGACCGGCTGGAAACCGGCGTCCCAGATCAGGTGCAGCAGGTCCTCGCGGTGCATGGTGTTCGGGGTGCCGTACGAGTCGGCGTCGTGCGTGATCTTGTATTCGACGACCGAGCCGTCGAGGTCGTCCACGCCGAAGTTCAGCGAGAGCTGGGCCACCGACAGCCCGTGCATCACCCAGAAGTTCTTCACGTGCGGCACGTTGTCGAAGAGCAGCCGGGAGACGGCGAACGTCTTCAGCGACTCGGCCGGCGAGGCCATCGTGGTGCGCGCCTGGATCCGGTTACGGATCTTGCCGTCCGCCGAGTCCACGAAGTCGTGCTGGTAGCGCAGCGGGATGAAGACCGCGAAGCCACCCGTCTCGTCCTGCAACTCGCGCAGCCGCAGCACGTGGTCGACCCGGTGACGGGGCTCCTCGATGTGGCCGTACAGCATGGTGGCCGGGGTCTTCATGCCCTTGCGGTGCGCCAGGGCGTGGATGCGCGACCAGTCTTCCCAGTGGCAGGCGTGGTCCACGATGTGCTGGCGGACCTCCCAGTCGAAGATCTCCGCGCCACCACCGGTCAGCGACTCCAGGCCGGCGTCCATCAACTCGTCGAGGATCTCGTCGGCGCTCAGGCCGCTGATCTTCTCGAACCACTGCACCTCGGTCGCCGTGAAGCACTTGAGCTTGACGTTCGGCAGCGCCGCCTTCAGCTCACGCAGCACCTTGGGGTAGTAACGCCAGGGCAGCGTGGGGTGCAGGCCGTTGACGATGTGCAACTCGGTGAGCTGCTCATCCTCCATCTCCTTGGCCTTGCGGACCGCCTCGTCGATGCGCATCGTGTACGCGTCCTTCTCACCCGGCTTGCGCTGGAACGAGCAGTACGCACAGGACGCCGAACAGACGTTCGTCAGGTTGAGGTGCCGGTTGACGTTGAACATCACCCGCTCGCCGTTCAGCTCGGTGCGCTTGTGGTGCGCCAACCGCCCCAGCCAGGTCAGGTCGTCGCTCTCGTAGAGGGCGACCCCGTCCTCCCGGGTCAGCCGCTCACCGGCGTACACCTTCGCTTCGAGCTCACGCTTGAGTCCGGCGTCCATGGCACGTCCCTTCCACCTGCGGTCTGATCGAGCGTACGTCGAGGGGCCGACCACCCCGGCGGCACGGTCGGTGACAGCGACCCACTTCACCAGACTCTCAGCCTCCCGTAACCCGGCAACGCATCGACATGAGTGGCGAGGTGCGGTAGTAACAAGGTGGGGCGGAACACACACACTGGTACCGTCCCGACGGTCGCGCCCACCGAGCGCGGCGACGAGCGGTTGGACGGGGAGCGGCATGGTCTACAGCGGGCGCGGGCGACGGCAGCGACGACGGAGCCCGGTGATCTCGCCGGTCCTGCGTCCGAAGCTCTGGGCAGCCCTGCTCGGCGCGATCGCCGCCGCCGTACTGGCGACCCCCGCGTACGCCGATCCGGCGGTGCCCACGACGGTGCCGGACACCGGCGCCCGCCCGCCGGCCGTCGGCGCGCTCCAACCGCCCGGCACCCCACCCCTCGGTGGCGTCCCGACCCCACCGGTGGGCGCCCTCGGCACCGGCCCGCTGGCCGCGCAGATCTACGCCGCCGAGACCCAGGTCGGCACGCTCGGCGAGGCGCTCCTGCAGAGTCGGCAGAAACGCACCGACGCCCAGGCCCAGCTCGACGCCGCCGGCAAGGTGCTCGCGACCACGCAGGACGCCCTGCTCCGGGCCCAGCAGGAGGCCGACGCGGCAGCCGCGGACGCCGTCAAGGCAGACGCCGCGCTGCCGCCCGGCGAGTTCGCCCAGGACCTGCGTGGGCTGAGCCGCCTACAGCAGATCACCCGCGGCGAGAAGGTCGACGGCGGCACCACCGGCGTGGCCGGGGCGTTGGCCCGTGCCCGTGCCGACGAGCAGGCCGCCTACCAGAAGCACACCGAAGCCAAGGACCTGCTCGCCACCGCCCAGGCGGAGTTCACCGCGGGCGAGACGGCACTCCGCACGGCCGAGGCGAGCCTGCTCAAGCTGCGCCGCGACAACGCCGACAAACTGATCGAGATCGAGCGCCAGCAGGAAGCCGCCGAGCAGCAGTACGGCGCGGGCTATGTCACCAACCAGAACATCAGCGGGATGGCCGCGCACCCCCGGGCGATGGCCGCGGTCCGGTACGCGCTGGCCCAGCTCGGCGACGACTACAAGTGGTCCGAGGAGGGGCCGGACGAGTTCGACTGCTCCGGTCTGATGTGGGCGGCGTACCGTTCCCCGGGCGCCGACTACTTCGACCTGCCGCGGGTCTCCCGCGACCAGTACGCCGCCACCCGGAGCCGGACGGTGCCGCAGAGCGCGCTACTCCCCGGGGACCTGCTCTTCTTCGCCTCCGGCAGTAGCTGGACGACGATCCACCACGTCGCCATGTACATCGGCAACGGCAAGATGGTGCAGGCGCCCACCAGCGGCGACGTCGTCAAGATCTCGGTCGTCAGCTGGTCCCGGCTGTATGCCGCGACCCGGGTGATCGGCGCGGTGCCGGCGCCGATCGTGACCGTGCCGACGCCGCCGGTCACGACGCCCAGCGTCAAGCCCACCCCGAAGCCGACGCTCACGCCCAAGCCCACGCCGACCACGAAGCCGCCGTCCACCCCGACGCCGACCGGGTCGGCCACCCCGACGCCCACCGGCAGCGCGACGCCGACGCCCACGCCCACGCCGACCGAGAGCGCCTCGCCAACCCCGACGGCGACCCCGGACGACACGCCGTCGACGCTGCCCCCACCCCCCACCAGCGCACCGGCCAGCAGCGACCCGCCCACCACCCCGAAGGCCAGCACGAGCGTGACGGGCAGCGGCAGCTCGGCGGGCAGCCCCAGCGCCACTGGCTGATCCGCCACGACCGGCTCCGGCTGTCCGCTCGGGGAGATCTGTGGCACCGTGACAACCAGGCACATCCGACCCGACGTCTCGGGTCCGGGTGCGAGCATGGCGCGGAGGGCGGAGATGGCCGAGCAGAGTGATCCGGCGGAGACTGTCGACCCTGTGGTCGACCAAGCCGACCCGTCAGGGCCGGGCACCGTCGACCCGGCGTCCACCAGCGACGCCTCCGCAGCGGCCCCTGCCGCCGGCCCGGCCACCACCGATGCCGACCCGGCGACCTCCGACACCGGCCCAGCCACCGCCGACCCGGCGACCTCCGACACCGGCCCAGCCACCGCCGACCCGACGGCCGCCGACACCGGCCCGGCTTCCGGCGGCACCGCCACCGGTGACGACGCCTCGGTCGACGCTGCTCCCGGTGGCAGCGACGTCGCAGCGGACGTTCCCGGCCCGCACGCCGGGAAGCCGGCAGCCGCCCATCCCAGCGCCGACCAGCCTGCGCCCGCGGACGATCACCCGGACCAGGCCGCCGCGCCGGTGCGCGCCCGCGCCAGCGTCGCGACCGCCGGGGCTCTGCGCAGTGACCTTCCGGCCAGCGCCCCGGTCACCGCAACCACCTACCGCGCGACCGGTGCCGCCGGCTCGACCGGTGCCGCCGGCTCTACCGGCTCAACCGGCTCGACCGGCTCAGCAGGTTCGCCCGGCTTCGCCGATGTCTCGATGCCGGTGCAGCGGACCGACTCGACCGCGCCGGCTCGGGCCAGTGCCACGGTTCGCGGCAGCAGTCGGGCCACGCCCGGTGCCCTGGGCACTCCGGACGCCCGGGGCAGCACTCCCGGCGTGTACCGGGCCGGGCCGGCACGCCCCGAGCCAGCCGACCCGGGGCACGCACCCGAGCCCGCCCAGCCGCCGGCACCGGAGCCGGAGCCGACACCCACGCCACCCGGCCCTGGGCCGACCCACCCGTCGCCAGCCGAACCGGAGCCCGCGCCAACCCCGGGGCCGTACCCGCCCGACCCGACGCCGACGCCCGGCCCCCCGCCCACGCCGCCACCCGGTCCGGTTCCGCCCGTCCCCGGTCCACCCATCCCGCCGCCATCGCCGATGCCGCCCATTCCGGGGCCGCCGGCACCGCCCATTCCGAGCCCGCCCGTGCCGCCACCCGCCCCGCCGGTGCCCGCACCGCCAGGCCCGCCCGGACCGATGCCGGCACCGCCGTTCCCGCCGCCGCCAGCGATGATCGACACGCCCGGCGTACGGGCCAGCGCGGCGGTTTCCGCACCGCCGGCCGGGTGGCCGTCCACCGCCGGAACGGCACGCCCGGCATCCGGCGACGGGCGGGCCGGGGCACCCGTCTCCGCGCCACCGGTGGTGCCCGCGCCGGCCTTGCCGAGCTGGCCGCCGTCCACCGCTGGCGCTTCCCGGAAGACCGGGAATGTCAGCGGAAACTCGCGCGGGGCCGCGTCGACGAACAAGCCGTCGATGGGCAAGCCGTCGGGAGGCCCTGCCGCCCAGGGCACGGCCGGTGCCGGCGGTGGTCGGCCCGACGGCGGCTCCGACCTGGCCGGCACCGTCTACGGCAGCGGCGAGGGGCCGGGCTTCACCACGATCGCGCTGCCCGCCAACGCGGTGGAGAATTCCGGGTCGTTGACCGGGCACATCCTGGCCCAGGGCTGGTCGGACACGCCTGCCGAACGGTCCCGGAACACCCGGGTGATGATCGTCCTGGCCGCCGCGCTGGGGCTGCTGGTGGCGATCAGCGTCATGGTCGTACTCCTCGCCGGTGACGCGCTCGACGGTCTGGTCGGCAACGTGCTCAACGGGTGAGCCGCCGAGCGGGACGATGGTGAGTCCGCCCACTACCGTCGGGCAACCGGCTGGCGGCTTCGCCGGATCGCCGTACACTTGCTGAGATCACTGACCCGGCGCGCGTGGTGTGCGCCCCTGGGCGATCTTGCGGGCGATCCGGCGGCATAGCCGCGGCAGGCCATCGCGAAGATGCGCCCCGCTCGAAAGGCTTTTGTTGACCACCTCTGCTGACCCCAGCACTGTTACGTCCGTTTCCACCGCCGCCCCGACGACCGATGCCGCCCGGGAGCAGTTCGACGCCTCCCCGAGCGAGGCTGGCACCGCGCCGGCCGGGACCGGCGCCCAGCCGGCCGAGGCCGCCGCGACGGCGACCGCCGATCCGATCAGCTTCGCCTCCCTCGGCCTGCCCGAGCCGCTGGTCCGCGCGCTGGCCCAGCAGGGCATCACCAGCCCGTTCGAGATCCAGCGGGCCACCGTTCCGGACGCGCTTGCCGGCCGTGACGTGCTGGGCCGTGGGCAGACCGGTTCGGGCAAGACGCTTGCCTTCGGTCTGCCGATGATCGCCCGGCTGGCCAACCGCAACCGGGCCCGGCCGATGCGTCCGCGCGCCCTGGTCCTGGTCCCCACGCGTGAGCTGGCCATGCAGGTCAACGACGCGCTCGTGCCACTGGGCAAGTCCGTCGGCATCTTCCTCAAGACCGCCGTCGGCGGTGTCCCGTACGACCGTCAGATCGACGCGCTGCGGCGCGGCGTGGAGATCATCGTGGCCACGCCGGGCCGGCTCGGCGACCTGATCGAGCGGGGCATCTGCCAGCTCGACGACGTCGAGGTCACGGTGCTCGACGAGGCCGACCAGATGGCGGACATGGGCTTCCTGCCCGAGGTGACCGACCTGCTGTCGAAGACGCCCGCGAACAGTCAGCGGCTGCTCTTCTCGGCCACTCTCGACGGTGACGTCGACGCGCTGGTCAAGCGGTTCATGACCGATCCGGTGACGCACTCCACGGCGCCGTCCACCGCGTCGGTGTCCACCATGGATCACCACATGCTGTTGATCCCGCCGCACGAGAAGTTCCCGGTGGCGGCCTCGATCGCCGCCCGCGACGGCCGGACGATGGTCTTCGCCCGCACCCAGCTCGGCGTGGACCGGCTGGTCGAGCAACTCGCGGCGGTCGGCGTACGCGCCGGTGGCCTGCACGGCGGCAAGACCCAGCGGATGCGTACCAAGACGTTGGCCGAGTTCCGTGAGGGCCGGATGAACGTGCTGGTCGCCACGGATGTGGCGGCTCGGGGCATCCACGTCGACGGCGTCACCCTGGTGCTGCACGTCGACCCGCCGAAGGACCCCAAGGACTACCTGCACCGCGCGGGGCGTACCGCTCGGGCGGGCGAGTCCGGCGCGGTCGCCACTCTGGTGCTGCCCAAGCAGCGCCGCACCACCCTGGCGATGATGGAGAAGGCCGGCGTCGCGCCGGCCGAGACCCGGGTGCGGGTAGGCGACGCGGCACTGGCCGAGCTGGTCGGTGCCCGCGAGCCAAGCGGCGTCCCGGTTCGCGTCGAGGCGGAGCCCCGGGGTTACGGGGACCGCTCCGGCGGCCCGCGTCGCTTCGACGACCGCTCCGGCGGCCCGCGCCGGTTCGGTGACCGCACGGGCGGCGAGCGTCGCTACGGCGACCGGCCCACCGGCGAGCGTCGCTTCGGTGACCGCCCGCAGGGTGACCGGCCCACCGGCGAGCGTCGCTTCGGCGACCGCCCGCAGGGTGACCGCCAGTACGGCGACCGCCCGCAGGGCGAGCGTCGCTTCGGCGACCGTTCCCAGGGTGACCGCCAGTACGGCGACCGCCCGCAGGGCGAGCGTCGTTACGGCGACCGGCAGCACAGCGACCGCCCTTCCGGCGAGCGCCGGTTCGGTGACCGGCCCACCGGCGAGCGGGGATTCGGTGACCGGCCGACCGGCGAGCGGCGTTACACCGATCGGGACACCCGGGGTTACAGCGACCGGCCGCAGGGCGAGCGCCGGTTCGGTGACCGGCCGCAGTTCGGCGACCGGGACGGTCGTCCGACCGGCGAGCGGCGTTTCGGCGACCGCCCGCAGGGTGACCGCCAGTACGGCGACCGCCCGACCGGTGAGCGTCGCTTCGGTGACCGCGACACTCGGGGTGGCTTCCGTCCGGAGAGCCGTGTTCGGGACGATCGTCCGCGCGACGACCGGCCCCGCGACGACCGGCCGCGCGACGACCGGCGCGGTTTCGGCGGGCGACCGCCGGCGCGTACCCACTGATCTGACCGTCCACCGAACGCCGTCGCGAAGCCCGTCCTTCGCGACGGCGTTCGCGCATGCCCTGCCGATGCCGGCGCGGTCGCGTAACGTCCGGCTCATGCCGACCATGCCGAAGTCGATCTTCTGGTCCCGGACGGACACCGCCGGCAGCGAGCAGGTGCTGCTCGACGACGGTCACGGGTTGACGGCCCGGGGCACCCTGCTCGCCGTGGACCCGATCCCCTGGACCGCCCGTTACCGGCTGACCACCGCGCCGGACTGGGCCACCACCCGGGTCGAGGTCGAGGCCGAAGGGCTGGGCTGGCTGCGCAGAGTGACGCTGGAACGGGCCGCGGACCGGTGGCGGGTGACCACCGCCGAGCAGGGCAACCTGGACGCGGCGCTGGTCGCGGCCGGTCATCCCCGGGCCGGCCTGCCGGGCACCGATGACCCGGACCGGCTGGCCGACGCGCTCGACGTCGACCTGAGCGGCTCGCCGCTGTTCAACACCCTGCCGGTCCACCGGCTCGGGTTGGCCGCCGAGCCGGCCGACGTGGCCCACCGGATCACCGTCGCGTGGGTGCTGCTGCCCGGCCTGGAGGTGGTGTCGGCCGAGCAGATCTACACCGGGCTCGGGCCGGGTCGGGTCCGCTTCGCCAGTGGCACCTTCACCGCCGACATCGATCTGGACGACAGCGGCTACGTGGTGCGCTACCCCGGCCTGGCCGAACGCATCGACCCGCGCTGACCCGGCAGGCTCAGGCGGGCCAGACCCCGTCGCTCAGGAAGCGGTCGATCGTCGCCAGGTGCGGTACCAGGTCGAGACCCTGGGCGGTCACCCAGTCGTCGGAGTAGTAGGTGTCGGCGTACCGGTCACCTGGATCGCAGATCAGGGTGACCACCGAGCCGGTCCGGCCCTCGGCGAGCATCCCGGCGATCAGGCCGAACGCGCCCCACAGGTTGGTGCCGGTGGAGCCGCCCACGCGCCGTCCGAGGAGCGCCGATCCGGCGCGCATCGCGGCAAGTGACGCCGCGTCCGGCACCTGGACCATCCGGTCCACCACCGAGGGCAGGAAGGAGGCCTCCACGGTGGGGCGGCCGATCCCCTCGATCCGGGAGCCCTTTCCGGTCCGCACCGACCAGTCGGCGGCCAGCCAGGCCGGGTAGAACGCCGAGTTCTCCGGGTCGACCACGCAGAGTTTGGTGGCGAGCCTGCGGTACCGGGCGTACCGGCCGATCGTCGCGCTTGTGCCCCCGGTGCCGGCGCCCACCACCACCCAGGTGGGGATCGGGTGCCGCTCCAACTCCAACTGCGCGTAGATCGACTCGGCGATGTTGTTGTTGCCCCGCCAGTCGGTCGCCCGCTCGGCGTAGGTGAACTGGTCCATGAAGTGCCCGCCGGAGTCCTCGGCGAGCCAGCGCGCCTCGACCACCACCGTCGCGGGGTCGTCCACCAGGTGGCACCGGCCGCCCTGGAACTCGATCTGCGCGATCTTCTCGGGCGAGGTGGAGGCGGGCATCACCGCGATGAACGGCAGGCCGAGCATCCGGGCGAAGTACGCCTCGGAGACCGCCGTGGAGCCCGACGACGCCTCGACGATCGTGGTGCGCGGCCCGATCCAGCCGTTGCAGAGCCCGTAGAGGAACAGCGAGCGGGCCAGGCGGTGCTTCAGCGAGCCGGTGGGGTGGGACGACTCGTCCTTGAGGTAGAGGTCGATCCCCCAGGCCCGGGGCAGGGGGAACGGCAGCAGGTGGGTGTCGGCCGAGCGGTTCGCGTCCGCCTCGACGGTGGCGATCGCCCCCGTCACCCAGGTCCGGCTGGCCTCGTCGCACCGGTCGAGATGAGTCACGCTCGGAAACGTAGCAAGCAGGCCAGGGCTGGTCAGCGCCGGTCCGGGGACGCGGTCCGGCGGCGTTGCCGGCGTTGGCCGGCCCGGCCGGCGGCCCGGACGAGCGGGGTGAGCGCGACGGCCACGCGGGGCAACGCGTCGAGCAGGCGCACCTGTGCTCCCCGCCAGCGGGGCAGGCTGACCACCGGGCGTGGCCGGCGGGCCAGCCGGACCGCCCGGGCGGCCACCCGCTGCGCGGTGAGCATCGACCCGGTGAACGAGGCCACCGCCCCCGGGTCGTCCAGCCGGTCGTGCAGCATCGGCGTCCAGATGCCGTCCGGGCAGAGGCAGGAGACGTGTACCCGCCGGTACCCGGCCATCCGCAGGTCGGACAGGGTGCCGAGGCTGAACGCCAGCAGGGCGTGCTTGCTTGCCGCGTACACCGTCTCGCCGGGCGCGGCGACCAGCCCGGCCAGCGAGACGACGTTGAGCACGTGGCCGTGGCCCTGCCCGCGCATGATCGCCAGCGCGGCGAGGGTGCCGTTCATGGCACCGTGGGTGTTCACGTCGAGCACCCGGCGGCGGGTCGCGCCGTCGTGCTCCCACGACGGCCCGGTGCGCAGGATGCCGGCGTTGTTGACCCAGAGGGTGAGGTCGCCCCGGCCGGCCGCGGTCGCGGCGATGCCGGCGCAGGCATCCTCGTCCCGGACGTCCAGGACGGCCGACCACCCGCCGAGCGGCGCCGCGGCGTCAGCCACCGCCCGGGCGTCGAGGTCGGTGAGCAGCACCGTCCAGCCGTCGGCGTGCAGCGCGGCGGCAATGGCGCGGCCCAGACCGCCGGCAGCACCTGTCACCACTGCCACTCGGCGTCCCTGCGGGGTCATCGGCGCACGCTACCGCCGGCCGATCCGGCGACACCAGGGGTACCCGACGGTCAGGCCGGGGGCGGGCCGACGGGCTGGGGGCGGTTCTCCCATTTGGTGGAGAGCGCGATGGCTGTGCGGGTGGAGGCGACCCCGGGGGTCCGGTTCAACCGCACGATCAACTGCTCCAACTCGGCGATCGTGCCGACCCGCGCCTTCAGCAGGAACGACTCCACCCCGGCCATGAAGTAGCAGGACTCGATCTCGGGCAGCACCCGCAGGGACTCGAGCATGTCGTCGCTGTCGGCGCCGGAGTCTTCGACGATGCCGATCAGCGCGGTGACTCCCAGCCCGATCGCCTCCGGGGCCACGTCCGCGCGGTAGCCGCGGACCACGCCGCTGCTCTCCAGCTTGCCGACCCGCTCGTGCACGGCCGGGGCCGAGAGGCCCACCTGCCGGGCCAACTCGGCGTACGACAGGCGGGCGTTGCCGCGCAGCAGGTCGACGAGGCTCAGGTCGATGGCGTCCACGGAGAGTGACCTTAGCCGGTTACGCGTAACGCGACGCCTTCAGCATCCGTTGGACCGAACAGTGAGTAACTGTTCACAAACCGACAGTCAAGGCAGGTGTTGCACCAGTACCATTTACTAACTTCCCACTCAGTGCATTTTTCGCGTTTGGCGGACACGCCAGGTCCCTGGTGCTGTAATTGCCATACGTCCCTCATGACGGCTCTGGGCTCGCACCAGCCGGGGGCAGTGTGTTCAGCCAGGGGCTTCGTCGACGCGAGGAGGGGGCTGTGGACACTGGAGATCGCCTGCTGACACCGGGTGAGGTCGCCGCGCTGTTTCGGGTGGACCCGAAGACTGTGACGAGATGGGCGGCGGCCGGCCGGATAGGAAGCATCCGGACTCCAGGCGGGCATCGCCGGTTTCGGGAATCCGAGGTGCGAGCCCTGCTTGAGGGGGAGGGCATGCTGGACGAAGTGGACGAGGTCGGTAAGCCACGCAATGTGGGACCGGCCGCATCCACGGGGCCGGGTCCGGCCAACGCCGGCATGTACTGAACTGGTGCGGACTACGCCACGCGGACCGGACGACAGTCCGGTCCGCGTACCACTTCGACCGAATCGGGTCGGGCGGCACGACGACTCGCGCTGAGCCGACAGCTCAGCCCCGGGCCGCGCCGAGCTGGCCGGACCACCTCCGGAACAGGGTGTGCGGGACGCCGAGCGCGTCCAGCACCTTGCCGGCCACGAAGTCGACCAACTGCTGGGCGCTGGCCGCCGCGCCGGCCCCGTAGAAGCCAGGGCTGGCCGGCAGCACCACCGCGCCGGCGTCGTGCAACGCGATCAGGTGCTCCAGGTGGCTGCGGGTCACCGGTGTCTCCCGGGGGACCACCACCACGGGCCGCCGTTCCTTGAGGTTGACCTCGGCGGCACGCTGCAACAGGTCCTTGGACAGCCCGATCGCGATGCCCGCGCAGGCTGCCGTACTGGCCGGGACCACTGCCATGCCGCGTACCCGGTAGGAGCCGCTGCTCGGCCCGGCGGCCAGGTCGCCGGCCGACCAGTACCGCACGTCCGCTCCGGTCAGGTCCCGGTCGAGCCACCCGGCGAGGTCCTCGGCCCAGTGCCCGTCGCGGAACGGTCGGCCGGTCTCGTCGAGCACGGTGAGCCGGGCCGCCCGGGACACGATCAGGTCCACCGACTCGCCCGCGTCGAGCAGTCCGCCGATGACGGCCGCCGCGTACGGCGTGCCGGAGGCCCCGGAGACCCCGACCACCCATGGTTCCCGCATGCCCCCAGCCTGCCTGGTCCGGCTGGTCCGCTGGTGCGCGCCCCCCGGACCCGCGTCCGACATGTCCGATGGGTGGATGGGCGTCCCGCCGACCTGACATGCTGCCGCTGGCGATTCGCACCGGACCCATCTCGCACAGGAGGCAGCGGTGACGACCGGCGAGATCCTCTGGGCGCTACGTGCCGACTGTCCGATCCCACCGCGGCTCTCACCACACGCCGACCAGGTGCAGGAGTGGCTGCTCGGCCTGCTGCCCACGCTCGACCTGCCGCTTGACGACACCTCGCTGCGCCGACTGTCCCGGGGAGCTTTCGCCAGGTACGCGGGGCGGCTCTACCCGGCGGCGACCGAAGCTGACCTGCGGGTGCTGACCGCCCTGTTCACCTGGTTCTTCCTCGTCGACGACGCCTGCGACGGGCCGGACCGGCTCGCCCCGGAGCAGATCCGGGCGCTGCGCGACGGCACGCTGGCGCTGCTGCACGACGGGCCGGGGTCACGACACCCCGGGCTGACCGGTCCGCTCCGACGACTGCTGGTGCTGGCCTGGCAGGAGCCGCACCAGCGGATGCCGGCCCGGTGGCGGCTGCGCTTCGCCAACGCGGTGGCCCGCCATCTCGACGGCACCTGGCAGGAGGCGGTCAACAAGGAGGCCGGCCGCCGACCCGGCGTCAACGAGTACGTCGAACTGCGCCGGGCGACGTCGGCGGCGGAGGTGTCGTACCCGCTTGTGGAGTTCGCCGGCGGCCGACCGTTGCCCGATCCGGTCTACCAGCACCCGCTGCTGCGCGAGATCGCCCACCTCGGCAACGACCTGCTCTCCTGGTACAACGACCTGGCATCCCTGGAGCGGGACCGGGACACCGCGGGCGGGCACAACCTGGTCCTGGCCATCGAGGGCGAGCTTGCCGTGTCGTCGGCGGAGGCGGTCGAGCGCGCGGCCGGGCGCTGGCGGGAGACGATGCGGCGCTTCGTCGCGCTGCGGGCCGGGGTGCCGTCGTTCGGCCCGGGGTTGGACGAGGCGGTCACCGACCATCTCGACGGGGTCGCGTACGCCGTCCGGGGCACCATCGACTGGACCGTGGAGAGCGCCCGCTACCCCGCCGCCGCCGTCCAGCCCGCCTCAGGGGCGTAGGTCGAGCCGGATCACCAGGTCGAGTAGGGCGAAGACGAACAGCGCGATGCCGACGAACCCGTTGGCGGTGAAGAACGCCCGGTTGACCTTGCTGAGGTCGGTCGGGGTGACCACCACGTGCTGGTAGGCGAACGCCACGGCGGTCAACGCCAGCCCGATCCACCAGAGCCAGCCGAGACCGATCAACGCGCCGAACCAGATGAACAGGGCGAAGGTCACCACGTGCGCGACTGTGGAGGCGTGCAGCGCGAAGCGCCGACCATACCGGGCGGGCACGCTGTGCACGCCGATCTCCCTGTCGATCTCGGAGTCCTGGCAGGCGTAGATCAGGTCGAAGCCACCGATCCACAACCCGACCGCGGCACCGAGCAGCCAGGCCGGCCCGGAGCCGTCCAGGGTGCCGGTGACCGCCAGCCACGCGCCGACCGGGCCGACCGCCTGGGCGATTCCGAGGATGGCGTGCGGCCAGTTGGTGAACCGCTTGGCGTAGGGGTAGACGACAAGCGGCACCACGGCGAGCGGCGCGAGCACCAGGCAGAGCGGGTTGAGCAGGGCGGCGGTGGCGAGGAAGACCACCAACGCGACCAGCGCGCCGGTCCAGGCCGTCCGCACGCTCACCGCGCCGGTCACCAGTTCCCGGCCGGCGGTACGCGGGTTCCGCGCGTCGATCCGCCGGTCCAGGATCCGGTTGGCGGCCATCGCGAACGTCCGTGCTCCGACCATCGCGACCGTGATCAGGAGCAGGTCGAGCCACCGCACGTGCCCGCCGTTGACCTGCATGGCGGTCAACGCCGACAGGTACGCGAACGGCAGCGCGAACACGGAGTGCTCGATCGTGACGAGCTTGAGGAAGGACTTGACCCGGCCCGGCTTCTCCACCGGTGCGTCGAGGACGGCCATCAGATCCCGTATTCCTTCCAGCGCTTGTCGACCAGGGCCGCGACTTCCGGGGCCATGGTCATCTCCTCCGGCCAACCGCGGGTGTAGCCCTCGGTGGGTAGCTTGCGGGTCGCGTCGACGCCCGCCTTGCCGCCCCAGAACTGCTGGTACGACGAGTGGTCGAGGTGGTCCACCGGGCCCTCGGTGAGCAGCAGGTCGCGTGCGTAGTCGACGTTGCCGAAGGCACGGAAGGCGACCTCGTTGTAGTCGTGCACGTCGCAGTCCTCGTCGACGATCACGATCAGCTTGGTGAGCGACATCAGGTGGGCGCCCCAGATCGCGTTCATCACCTTCTGCGCGTGCTTCGGGTAGCGCTTGCGGATCGAGACGATCGCGCAGTTGTGGAAGACACCGGCGGCCGGCAGGTCGTAGTCGACGATGTCCGGGATCATCAGCTTGAGCAGCGGCTGGAAGATCCGCTCGGTGGCCTTGCCGAGGCCGTGGTCCTCCTGCGGCGGCTTCGAGGTGATGATCGAGTGGTAGACCGGCTTGCGCTGCATGGTCATCGCCTCGATGTGCAGCACCGGGAACGGCTCGACCGGGGTGTAGTAGCCGGTGTGGTCGCCGAACGGGCCCTCGGGCAGCCGCTCACCGGGCTCCAGGTAGCCCTCCAGGACGATCTGCGCGTGCGCCGGCACCTGCAACGGCACGGTGAGGCAGTCGACCATCTCCACCCGTTCGCCGCGCAGGAACCCGGCGAACAGGTATTCGTCGATGTCGCCGGGCAGTGGGGCGCTTGCCGCGTACGAGACGACCGGGTCGCAGCCGATCGCGATCGCGACCGGTAGGCGCTGCCCGAGTCGCTCGGCGACCGCGTGGTGGGCTGTCGAGTCCTTGTGGATCTGCCAGTGCATGCCCAGGGTGTTGCGGCCGTGCTGCTGGAGTCGGTACAGGCCCAGGTTGCGCTTGCCGGTCTCCGGGTGCTTGGTGTGGGTCAGCCCGTAGTTGTGGAAGATCCCGCCGTCACCGGGCCAGACCTGGAGCCCTGGCAGCCGGTTCAGGTCGACGTCCTCACCCCGGTAGACGACTTCCTGGCAGGGCGCGGTCTTCACCTTGCGCGGCGGCACCGACTTGAGCTGCATGACCTTGCCGAGGCCCTCCCGGATGCCGGACCAGCCGACCGGCAGCTCCGGCTTGACCAGCGCCCCGATCCGGGCGCCGATCTCGTCAAGTGACTCGACGCCGAGCGCCATCGCCATCCGCTTCTCGGTGCCGAACAGGTTGATCGCCAACGGCATCTCGCCCCGGGTCGGGCGCTCGAAGAGCAGCGCCGGACCGCCGGCCCGCACCGTGCGGGTGACCACCTCGCTGATCTCCAGGGTGGGGTCGACCGGGACGTCGACCCGGCGCAGCTCCCCCGCGCGCTCAAGCGCCGCGAGGAAGTCCTTGAGATCGGTGTACGGGAAGCCACGAGCCGCCATGCCGCCCAGTCTCCCGCACCGGCTCCCGGGCGACCCAGGCCGGGTGCTGTGACGCTCGCGATCTGCGGCCGGTGGCGGGCCGCGAGGTCTAGATCGACTCGGTTTCCAGGGAGTCGCGGTGTCCTGCGGCCTGGAACAGCGCGGTTTCCTGTAAACCGAGTGGATCAACCGGCAGGACCGAACCTCGCGGGCATGGCGGGCGGTTGAGCGGGTAGCCGGGCAGCCGGCAGAGGGCGCGGGGCGGACGGCGGACGGGGGCGGCGATGGGCGCGGAGCGTGTTCCGGCGGGGTTCACCGAGCAGCGGGCGCGGGTCGGCCAGATCACCACGAACTACGTCCGGGGCGGCAGCGGTCCGCCACTGGTGCTGCTGCACGGGTACCCGCAGTGCTGGTACATGTGGCGGCACCTGCTGCCCGAGTTGGGGCGCTCGTTCGACGTGGTCGCGCCCGACCTGCGCGGCTTCGGGGCCAGCGACGCCCCGGCCGGTGGGTACGACAAGAAGACCGTCGCCGCCGACCTGCACGGCCTGCTCGACCAACTCGGCCTGACACGTGACCTCCGACTGGTCGGGCACGACCTGGGGACGATGGTGGCGTACGCGTACACGGCCGCCCATCCGCAGCGGGTGAGTCGGCTGGTGCTCACTGAGGCGCCGATCCCCGACGAGAGCATCTACACGTTCCCCGCGCTCACCCCGGCCGGCCCGGGGGTGTGGAACTTCGGCTTCTTCTCGATCGGCAACGGGCTCCCGGAGGCGTTGGTCAGCGGGCGGGAGTCACTCTGGGTGGATCGGTTCACCGACGCGCTGATGGTGCGCAAGGGCAGCATCGCCGCGCCCGACATCGAGGAGTTCGCAGGTCACCTGCGCGACCCGGCGCACCTGCGGGCCAGCTTCGCCTACTTCCAGGCGTTCGACCGGGACAGCGCGGACAACGCGGCGTACCGGGCGACCAGGCTGACGATGCCGGTGCTGGCGGTCGGCGCAGCGGCAAGCCTCGGTGGGCAAATCGCCGAGCAGGTCCGCCGGTACGCCGACACGGTCCGCGGCGAGGTGATCGAGGACTGCGGGCACTGGCTGTACGAGGAGCGCCCGGACGAGATGCTCGCCC
This sequence comes from Micromonospora sp. NPDC023888, assembly GCF_040639415.1. NCBI lineage: Bacteria > Bacillati > Actinomycetota > Actinomycetes > Micromonosporales > Micromonosporaceae > Micromonospora > Micromonospora sp. NPDC023888. The sequence goes on from NZ_JBEZZW010000007.1 coordinate 80,819, forward strand.
TGCTGCGCGACTTCCTCGGAGCGGCCTGAGCACCCACCCGCCGTCTCCCGTCGCCGCTGGCAGCCCGTTCGCCGGCTCGCGGCCGTGGACGTCCTGGTCGTCAACGAGGCCGCACCCGTTCACGGTCAGGCTGCGGGCGTCCAGGCGTAGGCGGCCAGGGGCGGGTCGAGCGGGGCGCGGGTGAGTCGGTTGGCAACTGTCGACATGGTGTACGCGCCGATGCCGAGCACCACGTCCAGCGCGTGCCGGGGCTGGTAGCCGGCGGCCAGGAAGTCGTCAAGCCCGGCGTCGGGCACCGCGCCCCGGTGCGCCAGCACGGCCAGCGTGAACCGGCGTAGGGCCTCCAACCGTGGCTCCGGCAGCGCGGTGCCGGCGCGCAGCGCGGTGACCAGCTCGGGGCTCGCATCGAGTCGGGCAAGGGTGCCGGTGTGCAGAGCGACGGTGACGGGGCATTCATTGGTGGTGGCGACGACGAACGCGACCACCTCCCGCTCCAGCGGCGCGAGGTCGGTCTGCTCGAAGCCTGTGTTGGCGGCGAGGAAGCCGGCGAGCAGTTCGGGCGACTCGGCCAGGAGCGCCACCGGTGTGGGCAGCCAGCCGAACCGGTGACCGATCCCCTCGATGGTCGCGCGGGCGGCGGCGGGCGCGGTCTCGACTGTGTGCGTGGTGAAGACGGACACGGTTACCTACTTTCCAGAGTTCGGGCGAGGCACGCTACGATAGTCAACGTGGTTGACGAAATAGTAAACGTGGTTGTCGAACATGGCAACCACTGACCCCGCCCGGCCCGGCTTCGCGCTGCCACTGCTGCTGCTCGCCGGTTTCCGGACGCTTATCGACGACCTACACGCCGAGCTGGCCCGGGAGGGGCACCCCGAACTGCGACCGCTGCACGGGTTCGTGCTCCAGGCCGTCGGCGCGGACGGCACCACCGCAACCGAGCTGGGCCAACGGCTGGGCATCTCCAAACAGGCCGCCGGCAAGACGGTCGACCGGCTGGTCGCCGTCGGCTACCTGGAGCGGGCCGACGATCCCTCCGACGCCCGACGCCGGCTGGTCCGGGTGACACCGCGCGGTGCCGACGGGCTACGCCGCTCGGCCGAGATCTTCGATCGGCTGCGCGAGCGGTGGGCCGACACTCTCGGCCCGGGCCGGGTCGACGCCATGGAAGACGACCTGCGCACGATGGCCTCGGCCAACTGGTTCCGGCTGGACGTGCCCGGCTGGTTCGGCGGCTGAACCGCTGGCACGGCCACCCCGCCGCGCGGAACGACACGGCCACGCGGAACGGCACGGCCGCGCGGAACGAAACGGCCACGCGGAACGAGACCGCCGCGCGGAACGGAACGGCCACGCGGAACGGAACGACCGCGCGGAACAGCACGGCCACGCGGAACGGCAAGATCCACTCGGGTTTCAGGAAGTTGGTGCCTCTGGCCCGTGGGAAACCGCGACTTCACGGAAACCGAGTGGATCAACGGGCGACCGGACGAGCGACACCGCGACTTCCCGGGAAGCCGAGTGGATCAACGACCGGCCGGGCGCGAGACACCGCGACACTGCCGGCCAGGGCCGGGTCAAGCCCGGCTGACACATCTCACCCTTTGTGGCGGCTCGGCGGGATGCGGGGGCAGGGTGGACCCATGTCGGACGCCTTCGTCGTCGGCGACCCGGACGGGTTGTCCCCCCTGCTGGTCGCGATTCGCGACGCCATCGCCCGGGAGCTGCACGCCCAACTGGCGCTGCGCGGCGAACGGATCGAGCTGGCCGACCTGCCGGAGGTGTCGTACCAGGTCACGCTGCGCGTGGATGAGACCCTGCGCAGCACCCGACATCCTCCCCAGCGATTCCGACGCTCTCAGTCGCCCGAATAGAGCCGCAACGGATCGACGAGGACGACATCGGGACGCTGACTGGCCTCGTGCCGCAGTTCGTCGGTGAACCCCGCAGCACTCGCGAGCAGCAACCGGCTGTCCCGCACGTCCAGGCCAGGACGCGCGGTGAGCAGGTCACGTGCGCGGCCCAGTCGTTCCAACTCGGGCCGACCCAGCGTGCGACCCCACTTGACCTCTCCGATGGCGAGCAGCGGCCGAGGGCCGTCGCCGAACGGCGGCTCGCCGAACGCCACCAGGTCGAGTTCCAGGCTGGTACGGGTGGCGGGATCGGTGAGGACGGCCGCGCTGGCGTCCGCGACGACACCACCGAACGTCTCCGGCGTGGCGAAGCGCAGAGCCCACTGCCGGACGATCTCCTCGAACGCTGGCCCCAGCACCGCGCTCGAGTACCGGCGGCTGGAACGCCTCCAGACGTCCGAGCCACGCCGTTGCTCCAAGGCCGTCCAGGAGGGCCGCATGACAGCCTGATAGAAGGTGATCAGGGGTTCGGCGATGCGGTAACGGCTGCGCCCACTGCGGAGCGGATCGGGCTCGCGGATGAGGAGACCGGCATCCTCAAGGACGGTGAGCGGATGCTGGAGGTCGGTGGCCTTCCGTCCGATGTACCCGGCGATCCCGCCTCGGGTGCCGTTGCCTTCGGCGACCGCGGACAGCACGGAATGGTAGAGAGCGGTGTCCCGCAGGTCGGGATCCTCGGCAAGCAGATAGCGAGCCTCGCGGAACAACGGGCGGGCCGGATTCAGGACGGCGCGTACGACCCAGTCGTCGAAATCGTCTGGTCCGTCGGGCACATCGTCCTGGACGTACTCCCGCCGGTAGGCCGGTGTGCCCCCGACGATGGCGAACACGCGGGCAGCGAGTGAAGGATCATCGATCCCCCAGAACGTCCTCGCGGCCCGATAGTCCAGCGGTGGCACGGGCAGTTCCAGCCCTGCCCGTCCGCGCAGCGGGGCCGAACCGGCGAGCAGGCCACCCATGAACGACAGTGCCGAACCGCACAGCAGCAGGCGCGTACGGGATTCGGTGCGCTCGATCCGGCCCGGCGTGAGGGCGTGCTGAATGATCGACGGAAGATCCCGACTGGATCGGGCAAGATAGGGGAACTCGTCAATCACCACGGTGACCGGGCGGCGCTGGCCCAGCGCAAGCAGTGCGTCGATCGCGCCCGACCAGTCGTCCAGGCGAAGCGGACCAGGCGCGTCGGTGTGCCGGCCAAGAGCCTCTCCGAGTCGACGCAGCGACTCCACCGGGGTCGCCTCGGTCGCCCCGAAGTAGAAACCGTCGGTGGCGCGCGCCAACTCGTACAACAGCAGGGTCTTGCCCTGCCTGCGACGGCCGCTGACCACGCCCAGCGTCGCACCTGGGCGGTCGTCCGTGGCAAACCGGACCAGCTCCGCCCATTCGACGTCCCGGTCGAAAATCTCCGCTGGTTTGGAGAGCTTCACTGCCACATCCCCGCAGAATATAGAACTACGCTTCTAAGAAGTGTAGTTCTATATTCTGCAACTGTGGTTCAGTCCAGCCCGCCGTACGAGTGCAGGCCGGTGAAGAAGATGTTCACGCCGAACAGGTTCATCAGCATGGTGAGGAAGCCCAGCACCGCCAGCCAGGTAGCCACGTTGCGCCTGACGCTGGGCGTGGCCCGGGCGTGCAGGTAACCGGCGTACACGACCCAGGAGATGAAGGCCCAGGTCTCCTTCGGGTCCCAGCCCCACGGCCGACCCCACGCCGCCTCGGCCCAGATGGCCCCGGCGATCACCGCGAAGGTGAAGATCGGGAAGGCGAAGGCGTGCAGCGCGAAGGTCAGCCGCTCCAGGCCCACCGCGCCGGGCAGGCGCTTGGCCAGGGTGTACGGGAAGCTCCGCTTGCCCTTCTCGTACCCGTTGCGCATCAGGAAGCCGACCGCCGGCACCACACCGAGCAGGAAGATGCCGGACGCGAAGACGATTGTCGAGACGTGGATGACGAACCAGTACGAGTTCAGGGCCGGCACCAGCGGCACGATCGGCACGTACAACACCAGCTCGGCGGTGGCGACCAGCAGCACCATCACCAGGGTCAGGAACAGCCCGAGTTTGCGCAGCGTCGGCCGCTTCCAGAGCACCACCAGCCAGGCGGCGACACCGATGAACGTCACCGTGAGCACGAACTCGTACATGTTGCCCCACGGCATCCGGTCCGCGGCGAGGCCGCGCGTGACAAGCGCCGCCAGGTGCAGCACGGCGGCGACCGCGGTGCCACCCACCCCGACCAGGCCCGCGAGCCGGGCACGCCGGGCGGAGCGGTCGGGGGCAGCCGGCGCCGGAACCTTCACGGGCGGCATCGCGACGGGACCGCCGCCGGCACCCACCAGCTCGCGGACCGGAGCCGCGGCGGCGATCCGGGTACGCGCGTTGCCCAGCGCGTACTCCACGGCGTGGCCGATCATCGCGACCAGGTACGCGAGGATCGCGAAGGTCACCAGATTGTCGGAGAGTGCGGACATCACTCGGCTCCTTCTCGCACGCCGGCCCGGTCAGTGTCAGTGGCGTCAGCTTCGGGCTGTCCGGCACCGTTGACCGCGGCGACGAGCTGGGTGAACTCGTCGGCGAACCCTGGGTAGTCGGTACGCGGCAACCCACCGACCTCCATCAAGCTACTACCGCTCGTCGGAGATTCTTCCCCGGGGTCACCCGGCACCACCCGGAAGAACACCCGGCGACGCCGACCGAACAGCGAGCCCATCAACCCGACAAGCAGAACACCGCAGCTGATCAGCAGCGGAGTGGCGCCGGGATCGTGCCGGACGGAGAGGGTGACGTACCGCTTGGTGTCCAGGAACTCGACAGTCGAGCCGTCGTCCAACGTCCAGGTCTCGCCCTTGCGGAGCAGTTTGGTGCCGACCTCCTTGACCTTGCCGGTCCGCACCTGCCGCTGGTCGAGTTGGTAGATCGAGCCGGGGATGCCGGCGTCCCGGCCGAGGTTGCCCCGGTAGGCGACCAGGTTCAGCGCCGGGTTGCGCTCGGCCGGGTACTGGGAGCGCACGAACGGCCCCTGCTCGGGTGCCGTGGGCAGGTAGATGCCGGTGAACGCCATCTGCTGATCGGGTGCGCGCTGCCCGGTGGCCGGGTCGACGTTCGCGTCCGGGAAGGCCGCCAGCCCTTCGCTGGTCAGACCCATGTCACCGGTGGTGAGGAACGGGTCGTCGCTGAGCTGGCTGTTGCCGAACCGGTCGGTGTAGCGGATCACCGGGGCGTACCCGTGGCCGAGCAGGTAGACGCTCGCGTCCTTCAACCGCAGCGGCGAGTTCACCGAGAAGTTGGCGCTGCGGGTGGGCTCGTCCGGGCCGTCGACGGTGACCGTGGCGTTGAAGAACTCCGGCTGGCCGGACGGCAGGAACCGGGCCTGGAAGTCGTCCAACCGCAGGCAGAAGCGGGGCAGGTCGGCGCTGTCCACCCGGGGGCCGAGCTTGGCCTCGGCGAACTGCTGGCGGGTGTTGCAGAACGTGTTGTCCGCGCCGGCCACCAGCAGTCGGTTGCCGCTCCAGCCGTACCACGAGCCGAGCCCGACGCCGATCAACACCGCGATCAGCGACATGTGGAACAGCAGGTTGCCGGTCTCCTTGAGGTAGCCCTTCTCGGCGGAGACCTCGTTGCCGCGCACCTGCACCCGCCAGCGGCGCTTGCGCAGCACCTCGGCGATGGCCGTGGTGCCACCGGCAGGCGCGGGCAGCACGGTGTGCTGCGGCAGCCGTGCCATCCGCTTCGGCGCGGCCGGCGGCCGGGCGCGCAACGCCCGGACGTGGTCGCGCAACCGGGGCGTGATGCAGCCGATCAGGGAGGTGAACAGCAGCAGGTAGATCGCGGAGAACCAGACCGAGCCGAAGACCTCGAACGCGCCGATCCGGTCCAGCCGGGGTGCCCAGTCCGGGTGGTCGACGAAGTACTGGTTCACCTTCTCCGGGCTGATCCCGCGCTGCGGCAGCACCGAGCCGGGGATCGCCGCGACCGCGAGCAGGAAGAGCAGGATCAGCGCCGTACGCATGCTGGTGAGCTGCCGCCACGAGTTGCGCAGCAGGGCCAACAGCCGGTTGGGTCGCCGCCGTGGCGCCGGGGCCACGGTCTCCGGTCGGTCGTCGACGACAGTCATCAGATGCTCACCTCGCCCACCCCGACGGTGGTCTGCAACCAGATCACGAAGCTCTGCCATCCGCCGGTGACAAGCGCCAGGCCGATCAGGATGAGCAGGGCGCCGCCGACCCGGGTGACCCAGCGGCTGTTGCGCCGGACGGCGCGGAAGACCCCGAGCAGGCGTTCGAAGCCCAACCCGAAGACGACGAACGGTATCCCCAACCCGAGGCAGTACGCCACGGCGAGCACCATGGCGCGGTCGGTCTGACCGCTGGTGGCGGCCATGCCCATCACGGCGCCGAGCGTCGGGCCGGTGCACGGCACCCAACTCAGTGCGAAGACCGCCCCGAAGACCGGTGCGCCGAGCAGCCCGGCCGACGGCAACCGGGAGATCCGGAACTCCCGTTGCAGGGCCGGGATCATCCCGAGGTAGCTCAACCCAGCCACGATGATCAGCACGCCGACGCCGATCTGCAACTCGCGCTTGTAGTCGAAGAACACCCGGCCGATGCTGGCGAAGAGGATCGCGGAGGCCACGAAGACGACTGTGAAACCGCCGATGAAGAGCAGCGTCCCGGCGAAAACCCGGCCCTTGACCGCGCCGACCCGCGCGACCCGCTCCTTGACCGCGACACCCCCGGTGGCAGGTGCGGGATCGACCGCCGGCCGGCGGCCCTCCAGGTCGGCGCCGGCCAGACCTGTGACGTACGACAGGTAGCCGGGGACGAGTGGGAGCACGCACGGGGAGAGGAAGCTGACCAGGCCGGCGAGCGCCGCCGCGCCGATGGCGAGCAGCAGCGGCCCGCTGAAGGCCAACTCCTTGAAGGTCTCGCCCATCAGCCCGACGCCGGCTTCTCGGCCGCGATCCGCTCGACGATGGGCCTGAGCTCGTCCGTCGTCACGGCGCGACGGATCACCACGGCGATCCGGCCGTCGCGGTCGAGGACCACTGTCGCCGGCGTGGCGTTGGGCGGGATGTCGAAGTTCAGCGCCTGGCTGCTGGACGGGTCGAAGATGCTCGGGTAGGTGGCCCGCCCCTGCTCGAAGGCGATCGCCTTGTCCTTGTCGTCCTGCACGTTGACCCCCAGGAAGGTCACCCCGGACGCCTTGGTGGCCTGGTAGGTGGTCTCCAGGTCGTCGGCCTCCGCGCGGCAGGGCGCGCACCAGGAACCCCAGAAGTTGACGACCACGACCTGGCCGCGTGCCTGGGAGACGTCGTACCGGCCGCCGGTGAGTAGTTCGCCGATCACCTTGGGGGTCTTCGACCGCTGGTCCGGCGCACAGGTGACCGTGAGGCCGTCGCTGGCGCAGCGCTTCTCGCCGCCGCCCCCGGAGGAGCAGCCGGCCAGCGCCACCGTGGCGACGACGGCGAGCAGACCCGCGGTCCACCTCCGGGCGGTCATCAGGCCCCCTTGGCCGTCCGGGCGGTCGCGGAGAGAGCGATCAGGTGCGCGGCCGGCTCGCTGTAGCCGATGCCCGCCACCTTCGCGCCGTCGAAGTGGAACGAGGTGAGACTCGCCAGCCCGCACTGCCGCTTGCGCGGGTCGTGCCAGAGCCGCTTGCGTTCGACGTAGCGGCGCAGCGTCCAGATCGGGAGCTGGTGCGAGACGAGCACCGCCTCGCGTCCCTCGGCGGCGACCCGGGCGGCGTGCACGGCGGCGAACATCCGCTCGGCGATCACCCGGTACGCCTCACCCCAGGACGGGGTCACCGGGTCGCGCAGCACCCACCAGTTACGCGGGTCGCGGAACGACCCGTCCCCCGGGGACACCTTCTTGCCCTCGAACCAGTTGGCGCTCTCGATCAGCCGCTCGTCCACGCCGACCGGCAGCCCGAACTGGGCGGCGATCGGCTCGGCGGTCTGCTGGGCGCGCTCCAGCGGGCTGGCCACCACGTGCACGATCTCCCGCTCGGCCAGGCCCTGCGCGGCGGCCTTGGCCATCTGCACACCCAGCTCGGAGAGGCGGAAACCGGGCAGGCGACCGTAGAGGATCTGGTCAGGGTTGTGCACCTCGCCGTGCCGGAGCACGTGGACCACCGTCTTGCTCACCGCTCGTTACCCCCCGTGACCAGCCGCTGCCGCCGCGTTCGCCGCCGTGGGCAGCGCTGCGGCGATGTGCTCCAGAGCGGCGTCGTCGATCGCCGCCGACACGAACCACGACTCGAACGCGCTCGGCGGCAGGTAGACGCCGGCGGCGAGCATCGCGTGGAAGAACGCCTTGAACGCCGGCACCTGCTGGGTGCGGGCGCTGTCGTAGTCGACCACGTCGGCGTCGGTGAAGAAGATCGAGAACATGCTGCCCGCGTACGACAGTCGGTGCGGGACCCCGGCGGCGGCCAGCGCGTCGGACGCGAGCTTGCCCACGACGGCGGCCGTGTCGTCGAGGCGGCGGTAGAGCGTGTCGTCGGCGAGTCGCAGCGTGGCCAGGCCGGCGGCGCAGGCCAGCGGGTTACCGGAGAGCGTGCCGGCCTGGTAGACGGGGCCGGCCGGCGCGAGCCGCGCCATGATGTCCGCCCGCCCGCCGAACGCCGCGGCGGGCAGGCCACCACCCATGACCTTGCCGTACGTCCACAGGTCGGCGTCGGAGGCGTCGAGGCCGTGCCAGCCGGCGCGGGAGACCCGGAACCCGGTCATCACCTCGTCCACCACGAGCAGGGCGCCGTGCGCGTGCGCGATCCGGGCGAGCTGCTGGTTGAAGCCGTCGCGGGGGGCGACCACGCCCATGTTGCCGGCGGCGGCCTCGGTGATCACCGCGGCGATGTGCGGGCCCTCGGCGGCGAAGGCCTCCTCGACGGCGCGGATGTCGTTGTACGGGAGCACGATCGTCTCGCTTGCCGCCGCGCCTGTCACGCCGGGCGAGTCGGGCAGGCCCAGGGTGGCCACGCCGGACCCGGCGGCGGCGAGCAGCGCGTCGACGTGACCGTGGTAGCAGCCCGCGAACTTGATGATCTTGGATCGGCCGGTGAAGCCGCGCGCCAGCCGGATCGCCGACATGGTCGCCTCGGTGCCGGAGTTGACCAGCCGGACCTGCTCCATCGGGGTCCGGTCGACGAGCTCGGCGGCCAACTCCACCTCACCCGGGGTGGGGGTGCCGAAGCTGGTGCCCCGGGCGGCGGCGGCCTGCACGGCGTCCACCACCTCGGGGTGCGCGTGCCCGAGGATCAACGGACCCCACGAGCAGACCAGGTCGACGTAGCGGCGGCCGTCGGCGTCGTACAGCCACGGACCCTCGCCACGGACCATGAAACGCGGGGTGCCGCCGACCGCCTGGAAGGCGCGCACAGGGGAGTTCACCCCGCCCGGCACGATGGCGCGGGCGCGGTCGAACAGGGCCTCGGAGGCCGGCGCTTCGGCTGGGTAGCGGCCGGACCCGGCGGGAAAGATGTCGGTCACGATGCCGCCATTGTGTCAGCGCCGCACGGTCAACCAGCAGCCACCCCGCGGTGGGGTTACCGGGCTCACCCCCGGCCGGCGGTGGACGGCAGCGGCTGCGCGGGGCCGAGGTGACGGCTCGTGACCTCGGTCGGCGGCGGCTCGCGGCCTCAACAGGCCGGGCCGGGCGGATCGCGCTAGGCTGACCGGGTGGATCGTGCCGAACTGTCCATCACGGTACACCGGACGGGCGACGAAGCAGTGCTGCGCCTGGCCGGTGAGATCGACATGCTCACGGCTGCCCAGCTCTCCACGGTGGTGAACGAGGTGCTGGCGGACCCACCCCCGCGGATCGTGCTCGACCTGGGCGGTGTCACCTTCTGCGACTCGCAGGGCCTGGGCACCCTTGTCGTGCTCAGCCGCAAGGCCAGCCACGCGCAGAGCCTGCTGATGCTCACCCACGTGGGTGATTTCCTGATCCGCGTCCTGGACATCACCGGCCTCCGCAGCGCCCTGATGATCCGCAACGACCAACCCACCGGCTGACCCGCCCGCCCCCTGCTCTCTCGGGCTGATCATGAGATTGACGGGTCATTCGGGCACCAGATCGCCCGTCAACCTCATGATCAACGCGGCGAGAGCGCGGGTCGGAGCGTGGGTCAGGGGGTGGGGATGTTTCTGGTGTGGAAGGTGCGCAGGGCCAGGGCGAGCAGGGTTGCCGTCAGGGCGGTCAGCAGGGCCAGCGGGGTTGCCGTCCAGTTGTCGCCGAGGACCTGTGGGGTGTGCGTGAACGGGGACAGGTCCAACGCCCACTGGTCCAACCCCAGCACCGCACCGAGCTGACCGAGCAGCAGACAGCCGGCGAGCACCGCCCAGGCACCCCCGGAGAGCCGGGGTAGCCAGCCGACCAGCAGCGCCGCCAGCCCGGCCAGCACCCACGCCGCCGGCACCTGGGCCAGCCCGGCGCCGACCAGTCGGGGCAGCTCACCACCGACGTCGCCCACGCTCAGGCCGTACGCCAGCCCGGTCGTCAGGCCCGCCACGGCCAGCACCACCGCCGGGCCGAGCAGCGCGAAGACCAGGTGCGCCGCCAGCCAGCGGGTCCGGCTCACCGCCGTCGCGAGCAGCGGTTCGGCCCGTCCGGCGGTCTCCTCCGCCCGGGCCCGCAACGCGGCCTGGATGCCGTACCCGGCGGCGGCCAGCGCGGTCAGGCTCAACGTCCCACCGAGGTACGCCTCGGCGAGCGCCGACGTGCCACCCAGACGGGCCATGATGTCGGCGATCTGCTCGTTGCCCTGCACCGCTTCGCCGGCCGCGTCCGCCGCGCCGCCCAGCACCAGACCGAGCAGCCCGAAGCCGACGGTCCAGCCGAGCAGTTGGCCCCGGTGCAGCCGCCAGGCCAGGCCGAAGGGACCGGCCAGCCCCGGGCCGGCGGTGGCCGGGCCGAGCCGCGGCGGCAGCACCCCTGCGCCGAGATCACGGCGCACCGAGACGGGGTACGCGACGAGCGCGACCACCCCGGCGAACAGCACCGGCAGCAGCAGCACCCACCATCGCTCACCGGCGAAGGCCCGCCCCCGGGGCGCCCAGCCCAGCGGCGAGAGCCAGCTCAGCCACTCGGCCTTTCCAGCGGTGCCGCCGGACCCTCCGGCGTCGCCCGCCAGCCGCAGCACGAAGGCCAGCCCGACCACACCCAGGCCGATACCGCGTGCGCCGCCGGCGCTCTCGGTGAGCTGCGCGGCCAGGCCGCCCACCGTGGCGAAGGCGACACCGGTGAGCGCCACTCCGGCGCCGAAGAGCAGCGAACCCGCGCCGGGCAGACCCGCGGCGACCAGACCGCCGGCGATGAGCAGGCCGAGCAGCACATTCGCGGCGTACGTCACCAGCAGCGCGGCGGTCAGCCCGGCGTACCGGCCGAGGACCGTCGCGCCGAGCAGCTCCCGCCGGCCGGCCTCCTCCTCGGTGCGGGTGTGCCGCACCACCATCAGCACGCTGACCAGCGCGGCGATCAACACCAGCAGACCGGCCCGCTGGACGGTGAGCGCGCCGATACTGTCGCCGAACACCGGCCCGAGCAGCGCGACGATCGACGGGTTGCTCGCGGTGCCGGCCAGGTACGCCGCCCGCTCGGCGGCGGTCGGGTACAGCTCGGTGTACGCGCTCGCGTAGCTGGCCGGCAGCACCGCCAGCAGCAGGACCCAGATCGGCAGCAACACCCGGTCCCGGCGCAGAATGAGGCGCACCAGGTGCCGCGTCCCGGTGAGGGCCGTCATGACCGCACCTGCTCGTCCTGGTAGTGCCGCAGGAACAGCTCCTCGAGTGTCGGCGGCTGGCTGACCAGACTCCGTACGCCGATCTCGGTGAGCTGGCGCAGCGCGCTGTCCAGCGCGGCAGTGTCCACGTCGAAGCGCACCCGTTGCCCGTCCACCCGCAGGCCGTGTACGCCGGCGAGCTGGCCCAGCCCGTCCACCGGGCCGGTCAGCTCGGCGTCGATCGAGGTGCGGCGCAGGTGACGCAGCTCGGTCAGGGTGCCGGTCTCCACGTTCCGCCCGTTGCGGATGATCGTCACCCGGTCACAGAGCGCTTCCACCTCGGCCAGGATGTGGCTGGAGAGCAGCACGGTGCGACCGTCGGCCTTGGCCCGGCGAACCCAGTGTTGGAACACCTCCTCCATCAGCGGGTCCAGCCCGGAGGTCGGCTCGTCCAGGATGAGCAGTTCGGCGTCCGAGGCGAGGGCCGCCACCAGGCCGACCTTCTGTCGGTTGCCCTTGGAGTAGGCCCGTCCCTTCTTGCGCGGGTCCAGCTCGAAGGAGTCCAGCAGCTCGGCCCGGCGGGCCGGGTCCAGCCCGCCGCGCATCCGGCCGAGCAGGTCGATGACCTCACCGCCGGAGAGGTTGGGCCAGAGCGTCACGTCGCCCGGCACGTACGCCAGCCGGCGGTGCAGGGCCACCGCGTCGCGCCACGGGTCACCGCCGAGCAGGCGGACGTCCCCCGCGTCCGTCCGCAGCAGGCCGAGCAGGGCCCGGATGGCAGTCGACTTGCCGGCGCCGTTCGGGCCGAGGAAGCCGTGCACCTCGCCGGTGCGGACGGTCAGGTCCAGACCGTCGAGTGCGCGGGTCCGGCCGAAGGTCTTGACCAGCCCGGACACCGCAATGGGAGTTTCCATGTATCGGAAGCTACACTCGTTTCACAAAGTTGTGAAGACTGTGAGACCTAGGCAGCATCATGGGTCACACAAGCACGTAGGAGGGGACCACCATGGCAGCCGGCGACAGCCACGATCCGGTGCACCTCTTCGTCGAGCGGATGGCCCTGACCTTCGCCGAGGTCGGCTTCCCACGAATGGCCGCCCGGGTGCTGTTCACCGTGATGAGCGCGGACGACCCCCTCACCGCCGCCGAGATCGGCGATCGGCTCGGGGTGAGCGCGGCGGCGGTCAGCGGCGCGGTCCGCTACCTCACCCAGTTCGGCATGCTGATCCGCGAGCCGGTCCCCCGGTCCCGACGTGATCGCTACCGGATGCCGGACGACCCCTGGTACGAGGCGACCATCACCAAGACCGGGATCTACAAGACCTTCATCGACGTGGCCGAGGGCGGAGTGATCGCCCTCAACGGCCCGGAGACGCCGGCCGGCGAGCGGGTGGCCGAGATGCGCGACTTCTTCATCTTCGTCCAGGAGGAGATCGACTCGCTTGGCGAGCGGTGGCGGGCCCGCCGGGCCGCCACCGGCCACACCCGACCCGGCGAGGCCTGAACGTCAGGCCGTGTTGCCCCAGCGGGCCTGCTCAAGCATGCGCACCGCCCGGTCGTGGGCCGCCACGTCGTCCGAACGGAGCAGCGTGGTCGCCTCGTCTACCGCGTCGGTGAGCCGCCGCCACTGCGTGTCGCGCTCCCGGACCAGATCCGACTGGGTGGCCAACTGCCGGGTCTTCACCCACAGCTCGACGAAGACCGACACCTTGGCCCGCAGCACCCACGGGTCGAACGGCTTGGTCAGGTAATCCACAGCGCCCACCTGGTAGCCCCGGAGAGCGAGCTGGGCATCCCGGTCGGCGGCGGTGAGGAAGATGATCGGCACGTGCCGGGTCCGCTCCCGGCGCTTGATGTGGCTCGCCGTCTCGAACCCGTCCATGTCCGGCATCTGCGCGTCCAGCAGGATCACCGCGAAGTCGTCCACGAGAAGCTGCTTGAGCGCCGCCTCACCGCTCTCCACCGCCACCGACTGAACCGGCAGACCCTGGAGGATCGCCTCCAGGGCCGTCAGATTCTGCCGCCGGTCGTCCACGAGCAGCGCCTTGGCGATCTGGGTCACGAAGTCTCCTCGGTCCGGCTGCCGTTGATCCAGGACGACATCAACTCGATCAGGTCATCCAGGTCCACCGGCTTGGTGATGTAGTCGCTGCCGCCGGCCGCGAGGGCCGACTCCCGGTCGCCCGGCATGGCCTTCGCGGTCAGGAAGACCACCGGCAGATCGGCGAACCGATGGTTGCGGCGAATCTGGCGGGTGGTCTCGTAGCCGTCCTGGTCCGGCATCATGGCGTCCATCAGCACGATGTCCACCTCCGGATGCTCGGCCAGCAGGCGGACACCGTCCGCCCCGTTGTCCGAGTACAGCACGGTCATCCCGTGCAGCTCCAACGCGCTGGTCAAGGCGAAGACGTTGCGGACGTCGTCATCCACGATCAGCACCGTGGCGCCGTCAAGCTGACGGGTGGCCGGCGCCTCCGGCCGCTCCGGCAGCAGTTCCAGCGGCGGCATCAGCAGCGACGACGGCAGACCGGCACGCTGCGGAGACGGAAGCTGCGGCGCGACCACGGCATCCGGGGCCAGCACCTGCGGCACGAACAGGGTGAAGGTCGAGCCCTGACCGGGAGCGGACGACACGGTGATCGTGCCGCCGATCAGCCGGGCCAGATCGCGGCTGATCGACAGACCCAGGCCGGTGCCGCCGTAACGGCGACTGGTCGTGCCGTCCGCCTGCTGGAACGCCTCGAAGATGATCGACAACTTGTCGTCGGAGATGCCGATCCCGGTGTCGATCACGGTGAACGCGATCACCTGCTGGGCGTTCGTCAACGCCGGCACGTCGAAGACCGCGTTCTCCGCCGCCGGGGCGATCCGCAACGTCACAGCGCCGTTGTCGGTGAACTTCACCGCGTTGGAGAGCAGGTTGCGCAGGATCTGCTGCAACCGCTGCGCGTCGGTCACCAGCGCCGGCGGCAGATCCTTGCTCACCCGTACCTGGAAGTCCAGGTTCTTCTCCTCGGCCTGCGGCGCGAACGCCTGCTCGACGTAGCCGCGCAGCTCGGCGAAGCGGATCTCGGTCGGCTCCACGTCCATCCGACCCGCCTCGATCTTGGACAGGTCGAGGATGTCGTCGATCAGGCGCAACAGGTCGGAGCCGGACCCGTGGATGGTCTTGGCGAACTCGATCTGCTTCGGGCTGAGGTTCTGCTCCGAGTTCTCCGCCAGCAGGCGAGCCAACAGCAGCAACGAGTTCAGCGGCGTACGCAGCTCGTGGCTCATGTTCGCCAGGAACTCCGACTTGTAGGCCGAGGCCCTGGTGAGCTGCTGCGCCTTCTCCTCCAGGCCCAGCCGCGCCAGCTCGATCTCCCGGTTCTTGGTCTCGATGTTGCCCTTCTGCTCGGAGAGCAGAGTCGCCTTCTCCTCCAACTCGGCGTTCGTGCGCTGCAACTCCGCCGACTGCTCCTGCATCTCGTGCGCCAGCCGCTGCGACTGGGCCAGCAGCTCCTCCGTACGCCGGTTGGCCTGGATGGTGTTGACCGCGATGCCGATGGTGAGCACCAGCCGCTCCAGGAACGCGAGGTGCAACTCCGAGAAGGCCGACACGCTCGCGAACTCGATCACGCCGAGCAGCTCACCCTCGAACAGCACGGGGAGCACCACCAGGTCGGACGGCGGTGTCTCGGCCAGACCGGACCGCAGGGTGAGCCGAGTGTCCGGAGAGGCGCTGACCCGGATCGTGCGACGGGACAGCGCGGTCTGCCCGACCAACCCCTCACCCGGCCCGAAGGTGACGTCGTTGCCCCGCGCCACGTACCCGTACGACGAGGTCAGCCGCAGCCGCATGCTGCCGTCGGTGTCGTCGGCCAGGAAGAAGGCACCGAGCTGGGCGTCGACGAGCGGGGTCACCTCCATCATGATCATGCGGCAGACCTCGCCGAGGTCACGCTGGCCCTGCAACAGGCCGCCGATGCGCGCCAGGTTGGAGTCCAACCAGCCCTGCTCGGCGTTCTTCTTTGTCGTCTCCCGGAGGGTGACGATCATCTGGTTGATGTTGTCCTTCAGCTCGGCGACCTCGCCCTGGGCCTTGACGGCGATCCGCTGGGTCAGGTCGCCCCGGGTCACCGAGGTGGACACCTGGGCGATGGCCCGTAGCTGCGTGGTCAGTGTCGAGGCGAGCTGGTTGACGTTCTCGGTCAGGTCGCGCCAGGTGCCGGACACGCCCTTCACCTGCGCCTGACCGCCCAGCTTGCCCTCGATGCCGACCTCGCGGGCCACCCGGGTCACCTCGTCGGCGAACGACGAGAGCTGATCCACCATCGTGTTGACAGTCGACTTCAGCTCCAGGATCTCGCCCTGGGCGTCCACTGTGATCTTCTGGCTCAGGTCACCCTTCGCCACGGCGGTGGTCACCGAGGCGATGTTGCGGACCTGGCTGGTCAGGTTCGACGCCATCGAGTTGACGTTGTCGGTGAGGTCCCGCCACGTACCGCTCACGCCCTTGACCTGGGCCTGGCCGCCGAGCTTGCCCTCGGTGCCCACCTCACGGGCCACCCGGGTCACCTCGTCGGCGAACGAAGACAGCTGATCCACCATCGTGTTGACAGTCGACTTCAGCTCCAGGATCTCGCCCCGCGCGTCCACCGTGATCTTCTGCGACAGGTCGCCCTTCGCCACCGCTGTGGAGACCTGGGCGATGTTGCGGACCTGGGCGGTCAGGTTCGACGCCATCGAGTTGACGTTGTCGGTCAGGTCCCGCCAGGTGCCGGCGACACCGCGCACCTGGGCCTGGCCGCCGAGCTTGCCCTCGGTGCCCACCTCACGCGCCACCCGGGTCACCTCGTCGGCGAACGACGACAACTGGTCGACCATCGTGTTGACAGTCGACTTCAGCTCCAGGATCTCGCCCCGCGCGTCCACCGTGATCTTCTGCGACAGGTCACCCTTCGCCACCGCAGTGGTCACCGAGGCGATGTTGCGGACCTGGCTGGTCAGGTTCGACGCCATCGAGTTGACGTTGTCGGTCAGGTCCCGCCACGTACCGCTGACGCCCTTGACCTGGGCCTGGCCGCCCAGGTTGCCCTCGGTGCCCACCTCACGGGCCACCCGGGTCACCTCGTCGGCGAACGACGACAACTGGTCGACCATCGTGTTGACGGTGTTCTTCAGCTCCAGGATCTCGCCCTGGGCGTCCACGGTGATCTTCTGCGACAGGTCACCCTTCGCCACCGCCGTGGAGACCTGGGAGATGTTCCGCACCTGGCTGGTCAGGTTGCCGGCCAACTGGTTGACGTTCTCGGTGAGGTCGCGCCAGGTGCCGGAGACCCCGCGCACCTGCGCCTGACCGCCGAGCTTGCCCTCGATGCCCACCTCACGGGCCACCCGGGTCACCTCGTCGGCGAACGACGACAACTGGTCCACCATCGTGTTGACGGTGTCCTTCAGCTCCAGGATCTCGCCCTGCGCCGCGACGGTGATCTTCTGCGACAGGTCACCGCGCGCCACCGCCGTGGAGACCTGCGCGATGTTGCGGACCTGGGCGGTCAGGTTCGACGCCATCGAGTTGACGCTGTCGGTCAGGTCCTTCCAGGTGCCGGCCACGTTCGGCACCTCGGCCTGGCCGCCCAGCTTGCCCTCGGTGCCCACCTCGCGGGCCACCCGGGTCACCTGCTCGGCGAAGAGCCGCAGCGTGTCGGTGAGGTAGTTCATCGTGGCGGCCAACTCGGCGACCTCACCGCGCGCGCCGACCGTGATCTTCTGCGACAGGTCGCCCTTGGCCACAGCCGTCGCCACCTGCGAGATCGACCGCACCTGGCCGGTCAGGTTCGACGCCATGGTGTTCACCGAGTCGGTGAGGTCCTTCCAGGTGCCGGCGACGCCCCGCACGTCGGCCTGCCCACCCAGCTTGCCCTCGGTGCCGACCTCGCGGGCCACCCGGGTCACCTCGTTCGAGAACGAGGACAACTGATCCACCATCGTGTTCACCGTGCGCCCGATGCGCAGGTACTCACCGCGCAGCGGTCGGCCGTCGATCTCCAACGCCATGTGCTGGGACAGGTCTCCGTCCGCGACCGCCACGATGACCCGGGCGATCTCGGTGGTCGGCCGACCCAGGTCGTCGATCAGCGAGTTGATCGCCCGCTGCCCCTCCGCCCAGGAGCCGTCCAACCCCTCGTCGTCGAGCCGCTCGGTGAGCCGGCCGTCGCGACCGACGATCCGGCTGATCCGCCGCAGGTCCAGGTACTGGCGCTCCTGAAGCGAGACCACCTCGTTGAAGGCGTCCGCCACCTCACCGGCCGCCCCGGCGCGGCGGGGAAGCCGGACCTTCAGGTCGCCGCGACCGATCCGTCGCAGTGCCTCGGTCAACTCACCGAGGAGCGCCTCGTGGTCGGGCGCGGACGGATCCGCCACCGACTGCTTCGCCGTGGTCATCATTCCTCGCTCCACTCGGGGGCCGCCGGTCCGTACAGACACACCGGCACCCCATATTGTGCCCGCGCGCGCCGTAGTGCCAGGGTGCGCGACCCGCCAGCTTGCCCCGACCGCCGTCCGATCCGCCCGATCGGGACGAGGTTGCCCCGGGGCTCCGCAGACCTCGCAGAGCCGCCCACCCGCCGCGCGGACGCAGCCCTGGCACATCCTGGGCGATCGGCCTCCGATGGTGGGGAAAAGCGGACGCGTTACTGATGATCGGCTTGGCACCCGATGGGGGGACGGTGGAGGATACGAGGGTGTCAGCCGAGGCGGGGCCCGCGACGGCCGGGGCCCGGGACGGGGCTACCCGGCGCGTCCGCCTGCCCGCCGACCGCCGTACGCCAGCCGCCGCCCGTGCCGTGGTCCGCTCGGTGTTGACCGAGTCACACCTGGACGAACTGGTGAACGAGGCCCTGCTGCTCACCACCGAGCTGACCACGAACGCCGTCGAACACGCCCGCACCGAGCTGGACATCGAGGTCGTCGCCGACCACATCGGGCTGACTGTCACCGTCTCCGACTTCGCCCCGGGCTCCGGCGACGAGTTGACAGTCGGCTCCCGCAACGACTCCACCGAGATCGACGAGGTCTCCGAACGGGGCCGGGGTCTGCTGCTTGTCGACCACTTCGCCAGCCGCTGGGGCACCACGTACCTGCCCACCGGCAAGGGCGTCTGGTTCCGGCTGGACCGCCCCGGCACCGACCCGCGGGCCGAGGTCGCCACCGGTGGCGACCCCCAGGCGAGCACCGACAAATCCACGCCGAGCGCCAGCGCGATGAGCGAACTCATGCAAACCGCCCCCGACCTGTACGCGGACGACCCGCTGCCCGACTTCGCCACCAACCTGCTCAGCCGGGTCGCCGAGATGGTGGGAGCGGCCGGCGGGGCGATCCGCCTGGACCGGGGTGACGGGCAGGGACGCCAGGTGTTGGCCCGCTTCGGTCGGCCACCACGCGCCGACAGCGAACTGCTCCGGGTGCCACTGACGGTGCACCGCCCGTACGCCGGGGAGCTGGAGTTGGACGCCGCGCCGTCGGCGTACGCCCGGCCGCTCGCGGTGCTCACCGCCGAGCGGCTGTCGCTGCACCTGGAGAACGACAGGCTGCGCCGGGCCGACGTCCGCCGGCAGGTGTGGTTGACGTTCCTGGCCGAGGCGAGCGAGCTGCTCGCCCAGTCGTTGGACGTCGACCTGACCATGGCGCTGGTCCCGCAGTTGGTGGTGCCCCGGCTCGGCCAGTGGTGCGCGGTGCACACCGCCGACGAGTGGGGCCGGCTCCGGCTGGCGGCGGCCAGCCACGCCGACGAGTCGATGCTGCCGCAGCTGCACAAGGTGCTGGCCGAGACCGGGCCGGACTCCATCCAGGCTCGGCTGCGCGAGGCGTCCCGCAGCGCCGCGCAGATCCCCCTGGGCGGGCCGATGGAGGGCTTCGCGGTCCCGCTGATCGCGCGAGGTCAGCGGCTCGGGACCCTGGCCGTGGGTCGGCACCAGCGGCACCGGCACGACCCGGACGAGGTGGCCGTACTGGAGGACGTGGCCCGGCGGGCCGCGCTGGCCATCGAGAACGCCCGGATCCACGCCGAGCGTCGCCGCGTGGCGCAGACGCTTCAGCAGTCCCTGCTGCCGCCGGTGCTGCCGCTCGTGGACGGGATCGGCTTCGCCGCCGAGTACGTCCCGACCGGCGACGACGCCGAGGTGGGGGGCGACTTCTACGACGTGGTGCCGCTGCCCGACGGGCGTTGGCTGGTGGTGATCGGTGACGTCTCGGGCAAGGGCGTACAGGCCGCCGCGGTGACCGGGCTGGTCCGGGACGTGATCCGGGTGCTGGTCGGCGACGGCAAACCGTTGCCGGAGGTGTTGGCGCGGCTCAACGAGACGCTTGTTGAGCGGGGCGGCGGCCGATACTGCACGTTGGCGCTGGCGGCAGTCGGGTCCGGCCAGGGCGATCAGTTGGACGTGTCGCTGCATCTGGCCGGGCACGACCAGCCGGTGCTGCTGGCCGCAGCGGGTGGCGCGGGGTTCGTCGGCACCAGCGGCACCGCGCTCGGCCTGCTCGACACGATCACCTCGCCAACGGCGAAGATCACGCTCGCGCCGGGCGACTCGCTGATCTTCTACACCGATGGCGTCACCGAACGGCGGCGCGGGCGGGAACTGTTCGGCACCGACCGACTGCGGGACGCGGCCGCGCCCCTGGCCGGATATTCGGCCGACGTGGTGGCCGCCCGGCTGCGCTCCGCCGCGATCAACTTCTCGGTGGAGCCACCCCGGGACGACATCGCCATCCTGGTGCTCCGCAACGACGCGACCTGACCGTCACGCGCGGGCCACGGATCCCGGGTGGCAGTTGTCGCCCGGGAACGCGGGGCTCTCCCCCGGGCGACCCGAGCGCTGCTGCTGGCCGGCGCGGCCGGCACCCTGCTGGTGCTTGCGGCCCGCTTCACCCCACCGCTGGTGGACATGCACCGCTGGTGGATGGACTGACCCACCCGGGGGCGGGGCTCACAGACCGCCGGGGAGACGCCCGGGGGCGAGCCGGTGTTCCGGATCGAGGTGCGCCTTGGCCTCCCGCAGTTGGGCCAGGCCGGCCAACTCGCCCCACAGGTCGACGGCCTGGCGGACCGCCGCCGGAGCGGAGACCACCACACAGCGGCCCTGCCGGGCCAGCAGCACCCCTCGGACGGCGGCCAGGATGGACGCCACCCGATCGGGGGCCATCGCCCCGGGCAGTGCCGCGTGCACCACGCCAAGCCCGGCGGACCCGCGCACCGGCACCGGCGCGCCGGCCGCGTCGCGCAGCGCGTAGACGGCGGCGTGCAGGTCACCGATCGGAACCTCCAGGCGCAGCGCGGTGTCGCCGGGCGCGAACGGATAGCGACGCCACCACGTCGGCGCGGAGTGGGCGATCGTCGCCTCCCCGTGCAGCAGGCCGACCAGGCGCTCGGCGCGTTCGGTGACGTCGGCGGGGCCACCCTCCAACAGCACCACCAGGCTGCCCGCCCGGGACGGCGCACCGGCCCGGCCGGACATCGACGGGTGACGCTCCCGGGCGGTGGCGGCCGGGTGACCGGGCGGGTACGGCGTACGTGGCCGTGGCGTGCCTCCGGGCAGGTCCAGCTCGATGGCCGCCGGCTCCAGTCGGGCGGCGAGGATCGTCCGGACCAGGTCGTGCACCTCCAGTGGTGTCCACACCGGGCGGGACACCCAGAGGCGGCTGGCCGGCATCGGCTGCACCCGCAGACTCGCCGAGACCAGCACACCGAGCGCGCCCTGGGAGCCGCAGAGCAGCCGGGCCAGGTCGAGACCGGGCGCGCCACCCCCGGCGCTCACCAGCTCACCGTCGGCGGCGAGGTAGCGGACGCCGAGCAGTTGGTCGCACGGACTGCCGTGGCGGTGGCGCAGCGGGCCGGCCTCGCCCGCGGCGAGCACGCCGCCGAGGGTCGCGCCGGGTGACGGGGCGTCCATCGCCAGCCGCTGCCCGGTGCGCTCCAGGGTGGTCTGCACCGCTCGCAGCGGGGTGCCGGCGCCCACCTCGGCCACCGGCGCGCCAACCGGCTCGTGACCGATGCCGGCCAGCCGGCCGGTGTCGAGCATGATGTCGACCTGCACGGGAGTGGCGCCCCAATCGATCTTCGTGCCGGCACCCCGGGGAACCACCGCCAGGTCGTGCGCGGCAGCCAGCCGCAGCACCTCGGCGGCGGCGTGCGGACCGCCCGGCACCGCCACCCAACGCGCCCGCCGCCCCGCCACCTCGTCGGCCGCACCGCCGAGCCGGGAGAACGGCGGACCGCAGATCGCCGCCAGTCGCCTGGTGATCTCGAGAGCGCCGGACCGATCGAGGGAACTCGCTGCTGCCGCCATGCCGGCTATCGTACATGTGTTCGAAAGCCGAGGTGGGGCTGATCGGGATGCCGCTGGTACGGCTCATCGTGGGCGTCGGCCGGTAACGTGGCCGCCGTGACCACCGAGACTGCCCCGCCCGCGGCGAAGCGGGTGCCCAGCGAGCGCAGGCACCACGGCGACACCGTCGTCGACGAGTACGCCTGGCTCGCCGCCAAGGACGACCCCGAGACGATCGCCTACCTGACCGCCGAGAACGAGTACACCGACGCGCGTACGGCGCACCTGGCCACGCTTCGCGAGGAACTGTTCGAGGAGACCCGCCGACGCACCCGGGAGACCGACCTGTCCGTGCCGACCCGCAAGGGCGGGCACTGGTACTACACCCGGACCGTCGAGGGACAGCAGTACGGAGTGCAGTGCCGGCGCGCGGTACGCGACGGCGAGATCGAACCGCCGGTCAGCGCGGACGGCGCCCCGCTCGACGGTGAGGAGGTGCTGCTCGACGGCAACCTGCTCGCCGAAGGGCACGACTTCTTCTCGCTTGGCGCGTTCGACGTCAGCCCGGACGGTCGGTGGTTGGCCTACTCCACCGACTTCTCCGGCGACGAGCGGTTCACCCTGCGCGTGAAGGACCTGACCACCGGTGAGTTGCTGCCGGACGAGGTACCTGACACGTTCTACGGCACCGCCTGGTCGACGGACGCCTCGGTGCTGTTCTACGTGACGGTTGACGACGCCTGGCGGCCCAACCGGGTCTGGCGGCACACCGTCGGCTCCGCCGCCGCCGACGACGTGGTGGTCCACCAGGAGGACGACGAGCGGTTCTGGGTCGGCGTGGAGCTGACCCGGTCGGAGAAGTTCATCCTGATCGACATCCACAGCAAGGTGACAAGCGAAGTCCTGGTGATCCCCGCCGGCAACCCGACCGGCGCGCCGGCCGTCATCGCCCCCCGCCGGCAGGGCGTCGAGTACGCGGTGGAGCACCACGGCCACCGTTTCCTGATCCTGCACAATGACGGCGCTGAGGACTTCGCGCTGGCGTTCACCTCGGCGGACGCGCCCGGCGACTGGGTGCCGGTGATCGAACACAGCCCCGGCACCCGGCTGGAAGCAGTGGACGCCTTCGCCAACCACCTGGTCGTGTCACTGCGTACCGACGGGCTCACCGGGCTGCGGGTGTTGCCGGTGGGCAGCGACGACTCGTACGACATCGACTTCCCCGAGCCGCTGTACAGCGTCGGCCTGGACGCCAACCCGGAGTACCGCACCGGACAGGTCCGCCTGCGGTACTCCTCGCTCGTCACGCCCGACTCCGTGTACGACTACGACCTGGTCACCCGGGAGATGGTGCTGCGCAAGCAGAAGCCGGTCCTGCCCGGCCCGGACGGACGGCCGTACGACCCGGCCGAGTACGAGCAGCACCGGGACTGGGCGCTCGCCGACGACGGCACCCGCGTGCCGATCTCGCTGGTCTGCCGGGTCGGCACGCCCCGGGACGGCTCGGCACCCTGCGAGCTGTACGGGTACGGCTCGTACGAGGCAAGCATGGATCCGTGGTTCTCGGTGGCCCGGTTGTCGCTGCTGGACCGGGGCGTGGTCTTCGCGGTGGCGCACACCCGGGGCGGCGGGGAACTGGGTCGACGCTGGTACGACCAGGGCAAGCTGCTGTCCAAGAAGAACACCTTCACCGACTTCGTCGCCTGCGCCCGACACCTGGTCAAGGCCGGCTGGACGGGCAGCGACCGGCTGGTCGCCCGCGGGGCCTCGGCCGGCGGCCTGTTGATGGGCGCGGTGGCGAACCTGGCGCCGGACGCGTTCACCGGCATCGTCGCGCAGGTGCCGTTCGTGGACGCGCTCACGTCGATCCTCGACCCGTCGCTGCCGCTCACCGTCACCGAGTGGGAGGAGTGGGGAAACCCACTTGAGGACCCCGAGGTGTACGCGTACATGAAGTCCTACACGCCGTACGAGAATGTCGCCGCTGTGGACTACCCCGCGATCCTCGCGGTGACCAGCCTCAACGACACCCGTGTGCTCTACTCGGAGCCGGCGAAGTGGATCGCCCGGCTGCGGGCGGTCGCCCCGAACGGCGACTACCTGCTCAAGACCGAGATGGGCGCCGGGCACGGTGGTCCGAGCGGTCGCTACGACTCCTGGCGTGAGGAGGCGTTCATCAACGCCTGGATCCTGGACCGCCTGGGCCGGGCCTGACGACGGGCGGCGGCCATGACCGACGGGAACGAGCCGGGGCGGACGCCCCGGCGGGCGTCCGCCGGGATGATCCTCGCGGTTGTCGCCGCCGCTCTGCTCGTCTGCTGCTGCTCCGCCGCGGTCGGCCTGTTGATCTCCTGGTCGGCCGGGCTCTTCCACACCCCGACCTGACCGGCCGACGGCTGACGCCGCCTTGAGATGGCGTCAGCCGCGGCCGGCCCCGACCAACGCCGCCGCCTCACCGGTCCGCACCATCCGCTGCCAACGCAGCCGGTTGCCGATCAACGCGGTGACCACCGACTGCACCACCACCAGGTACATGAGCTGCCGGTAGACCAACTGCTGGAACGGCAACGTCCACAGTGGGCCGTACCGTTCCCGGTCCAGTCGCAGCGCGTACGCGGCGGTGGCCGCCTGGAGCAGCAGCAGTCCCGCCCAGGCCAGGGCGAGGGTCGACCAGGGCAGGAAGAGCAGGCCGTAGACGGCGAACACGTCGACCGCCGGCGCGGTGAGCGGCAACACGATCTGGAACACCGTCAGGTACGGCAGGCCGCGTCGCCCCAGCTTGCCTCCGGCACCCGATTCGCGCAGCGCGTGCCGGTGCTTCCACATCGCCTGCATGGTGCCGTAGCACCAGCGGTAGCGCTGCCGCCAGAGCTGACGCAACGACGACGGGGCTTCGGTCCAGGCGATGGCCGACTCCTCGTAGACCACCCGCCAGCCGGCCCGGAGCACCTTCATGGTGAGGTCCGTGTCCTCGGCCAACGTGTCCGACGGCACCCCTCCCACCCGCAGCAGCACCTCGCGGCGGAACGCGCCGATCGCTCCGGGGATGGTCGGCATGCACTCCAGCACGTCGTACATCCGCCGGTCGAGGTTGAACCCGATCACGTACTCCAGGTGCTGCCACCGACCGAGCAGCCGACGCCGGTTGGCGACCTTGGTGTTGCCGCTGATCGCGCCCACCGACGGGTCGGCGAAGCCCTGCACCAGGCGGTGCACGGTGTCCGGCTGGAAGACGGTGTCCCCGTCGACAAGTACCAGCAGGTTCGCCCGCGCCGCCCGGATGCCCGTGTTCAGCGCCGCAGGCTTGCCGGCGTTGGCCTGCCGGATCACGCGTACCCCGCGCAGTCGCATCCGCTCGACGATGTCGGCGGTGCCGTCGTCCGACCCGTCGTCCACCACGATCACCTCCAGCGCCGGGTACGCGCTGGCCAGCAGGGAACGCACCGTGGCGGCGATGTTCGCGGCCTCGTTGTACGCGGGCACGATCACCGACACCGGCACCCGCACCTCGGGACGACCCCGGCGGGGCCGGCGGACCCGGTGCACGTGCCGCTGGGCGCAGAACACCTGCACGGCCAGACGCGCCACCCCGAGCACGAGTGCGGTGGCGAGCAGGACGTTCATCACCTCGGCGGACCAGCGGGCACCGGTCTGGGTCCAGCGCAGTGCGGTGCCGCTCAGCCGGGTACCAGTGCCCGCCGGAACCATCGACGGCGAGGCGTCGATACCGGCGGAGACGGTGGTGAACCGGTAGCCCTGATCGCCGAGCGCGGGCAGCAGACGGTCCAGCGCGGCGAGGGTCTGCGCCCGGTCACCGCCGCCGTCGTGCAT
This sequence comes from Micromonospora sp. NPDC023888, assembly GCF_040639415.1. Taxonomy (NCBI): domain Bacteria; kingdom Bacillati; phylum Actinomycetota; class Actinomycetes; order Micromonosporales; family Micromonosporaceae; genus Micromonospora; species Micromonospora sp. NPDC023888. The sequence continues at coordinate 106,586 of NZ_JBEZZW010000007.1, forward strand.
GAGCACCACCGCCCCCTGTCCCCGCCTCGGGGTGGCAGCCCGCACGATCTGGTCGGTGCCGGGCCGCTGCCAGTCCTTGGTGTCCAGGTCGCTGAGCACCGCGACGTGCCCGGCGTCGGCGGCGGCGCGCAACGCCACGTACTCGGACCCGGTCAGCGCCGTCGGCACCGAGGAGAAAGGCGGGCGGAGCAGTGTCACCTCCCGGCCGGTGGCCGACGCCACCGCCTTGCGGGTCAGCGACAGTTCGAGGTCACGCCGCCACGGCGACACCTTGGCGAGGTCGGCGTGGGTGAACGTGTGCGACCCGATCTCGTGGCCCTCGGCGAGGATCCGCCGGACCAGTTCGGGGTGCTCGTTGACCCGGGCGCCCACCACGAAGAAGGTGGCGTGCGCGCCGTGCCGACGCAGGACGTCGAGGACCTGTGGCGTCCAGCGCGGGTCCGGCCCGTCGTCGAAGGTCAGCGCGATGGTGCGGGCCGGCAACGCCCGGCTGACCGGTTCGGCACGATCCAGCCGTAGCACCGGGCCACCCGAGCCCACGGCGGCCGGGACGTCCGGCGCGGGTCCTGCGGTGGCGTTTCCCGAGCCGCCCGCGAGACCGGTCAGCAGACCGTTGACGGTGAGCGCCGCAAGCAGCAGGAGCAGCCCGAGCAGGAGCAGCAGCCAGTGCGCCCGAGGGTCTCGCCGGGCCACGTGTCTCGCCATCATCACTGCGGCTTGCCGGGCGACCTGCTCGGCTTGGCGGTCCTGCGGTGCTCGTCACCACGGCCCGGTTGGTCTGTGGCGGATGGCGTCCCGGTGGCCGTGGCGGTCGTGGTCGGGGATCGGTCGCTGGTCGGGGTGGCCCGCGGCATCGGCGCCGACGTACGGGCCGCCGGTGACGGCGACGGCGACTCGGCCACCCGGGGCGGGCTGACCCCGTCCACGCCGGCCTCCACCGGCCGCGTCCCCCGGGAGTCGTCCGACCAGCCGGGCAGCGGCACCGACGTGTCCAGGAAGAGCCCCGCGGCGATCAGGGCGAGGCTGGTGAGCAGGCCAAGGCCCATGGCGGTGCCCGCGATCATGGTCAGCCGGCGGCGACGCCCGGTGCCGTCGACGAACACCGGTGGGACAGAGCCCGGTTGACTGTGCATCTGGCAAACTCCCACCGTCACCACGCCGGCAACCGACGTCGGGGACCCGATGGGCCGGGTCTCCGTTGCACACAGCGGCACCGCCACCAGCGGTGTTACATCGACTCAGGCCGTGCGCAGCTCGTCCAGGGCGGTGCTGGCGCGCAGGAAGAGCAGGCCGACACCGACCGTCACCAGCACGGCGGCCAGGGCACCGGCGCCGAGCCACGCCAGTTGTTCCAGGGGCACCGGCACCGCTCGCTCCAACCCGGGGGTCTCGATGACCCTGGTGTACTGCTCACTGGTGGCCGGGTCGGCACACAGCGCCGCCGAGGCCTCGCAGACCGACGTCGACGACCCGCCCGTCCCCGCCGTGGGGAAGAGCCCTCGACCGAGCAGCGCGCCCACGGTGAGCGCGAGCAGGATCGCCGGTGCCGCCGGGGCCAACGCCTGCCAGGCCACCGAACGGCTCAGCGTGGCCCGGGGCACCCCGGTGGCGACCAACGCCGCGTACGCGCGTCGGCGGGCGACGATCCCCTCGACGAGCGCGACGATCAGCCCACCCGCCGCGATCAGGATGGCAAGCGCGACCGCGGCGTCGACCAGGTCCATGGTGGACAGGTAGAACGAGTCCGCGCCCCCGCGCGCCCCGGCGAGCCGGTCCTGCTCCTCGTCGAGCTGGTCCTGGATGACGAAGTAGGCGCGCAGCGCGGCCGCACCGGCACCGAACATCAGGGCGGCGAGCAGCGCCGCGAAGGTGCGACTGCCCGCCCACGGGTCGGCCATCAACCGGCCCGCCGCGAGCAGGGCCGCGGGCCGGCGGGCGTGCCGACGCAGCATCCGCCCGGTGTGGTACGAGATCCAGCCGGTGCCGATCACCACCCCGATCATCGCCGCGAACCCACCCACCAGGAACAGCAACGGCACCAGCCAGAACAGCAGGTCGTCGTTGCCCCTGAACTGGTACGTCACCGGGCGGACCGCCACGAACGAGGCCACCCCGAGCCCGATCAGGATCCCGGCCCACGGCCGCGGCCCGCGCTCGCGGGAGGCCTTGCGGCTCACCCCGAGCGGGCTGGTGGTGACAGTGCGCAGCAGCAGGCCGGCGGCCAGCGCCGCGACGACCGGCAGACCGAGGACCACTGCGGCCAGTGCGCCGGCCGACGGCAGCACGTCGGTGGGCAGGGCCAGTTGACCCAGCCCGTCCGGTCGGTGCAGCAGCCTGCGGCCGACCAGGTAGGCACCCAGGCCGGCGAGCGTGCCGAACAGGGCGGCCACCCCGGTCTCCAGCACCACCAGCCGGGTGACCTGGCCCGGGGTGGCACCGGCCAGCCGGATCGCGGCCAGCCGGCGGTCCCGCGCCGGCGCGCCGAGCCGGGCGCACTGGCCGGCCAGCGCCAGCACCGGGATCATCAGCATCAGCAGCGCGAACGCCGTCCCGCCGCGCAACCCGGGCTCACGCAGCAACGCGCTGCGGTACTGCTCGGACTCCGTCCAGGCGTCGCCCGCGGGCTTCTCGATGGCCAGCACGGTGAGCGCCGCGAGCCCGGCCAGGGTCGCCAGCAGGGCGCTGAGCGCGGTGAGCACCACCCGCGCGGTGTCGGTGCGCGTGCCGGCCAGCGAGAGACGGACAAGCGTCGCCGGTCTCACTGCGCGCCCCTGGCCGACGGCACGTCGAGCCCCAGGCCGGTGTGGTCCACCAGGCCGTCGCGCAGCACGATCTCCCGATCGGCGTACGCGGCGATCCGCGGCTCGTGGGTGACGAGCACGACGGCGGTGCGCTGCTCACGGGCGAGCCGGACCAGGTGGGTGAGCACCTGCTCGCCGGTGAGCGTGTCCAGTGCGCCGGTCGGCTCGTCGGCGAAGAGCACCCTCGGCTCGGTGACGAGCGCTCGTGCTGTGGCGCAACGTTGCTGCTGGCCGCCGGACATCTCACCGGGCCGGAGGTCGGCCAGCTCCGCCACGCCGAACCGTTCCAACCAGGTGAACGCCGCCGTCCGCGCCTCTCGCCGCCCCGTGCCGGCAAGGAGCAGGGGAAGGGCGACGTTCTCCGCGGCGGTCAGCTCGGCGACCAGTTGGCCGAACTGGAACAGCACCCCGAACTCGGTGCGCCGCAGCCGGGAACGGGCCGCCTCCGACCAGGTGTCGATGCGGTGCCCACGCCAGGTGACCTCGCCGACGTCCGGCCGGAGGATCCCGGCCAGGCAGTGCAGCAGTGTCGACTTGCCGCAGCCACTCGGACCGGTGATGGCGACGATCTCGCCCTCGGCCACGTCGAGTGTCACGCCGCGCAGCGCGGGTGTCCGGCCGTACGCCCGAACCACGCCGCGAGCCTGGAGTTGTGTCACGGATGCACCTCCCGGTGCCAGTCGGCGACCCGACCCAGGGTGGTGTGCAACCACCGCAGGTCCGCGTCGAGGTGGGCGATCGCGAAGTCGGCCGCGACCACATCGCTGAGGGTGGCGGCCGGGTCTCCCTTGACCGCGGTCAGCTCACGCAGTCGTGCGGTGTGCGCGGCACGCTGAGAGATCAGGTAGGAGCGGGCCCGGTCGACGTCGGCGGCCAGCAGCGCCACCACGACCTTGACGAACAGCGTGCTGGCGACGTACGGCATCGGGGGTTCCACTGTGGACAACCACTGGTCCAGCGTGGCCCGGCCCTGATCGGTGAGCGCGTACGCGGTGCGGTCCGACCGGAGGCGCGGTCCTGCCCGGCGGCAGCCACCAGGCCGTCGCGTTGCAGGCGGCCGAGAGTGGCGTAGACCTGCCCGAAGGCAAGCGGCCGGGCCCGGGGCAGCCGCTCGTCGTGTGCACGCTTGAGCTCGTAACCGTGCCGGCTGCCAGCAGCCAACAACCCGAGCAGAACATGCGGCGTGGACACCCGGCTAACTATTCACCGAGCGAATAGCCAAGTCAACAACCCCCCACCCACCCCCCACCCATCCCGCCTGGTTGATCAAGAGGTTTGCGTCACGGAGAGGTCGGAATTTGACGCGAACCTCTTGATCACCGAGGAGCCGGTTATGGGGTGGTGGGCCAGGTGGGGTTGCGGCCGGTCTGGGTCAGCAGGTGGGCCAGGTCGGGGGTCGGAGTCGGGGTTGCGGGGATGGACACCGGCTCGGCGAAGACGCCCATCTTGCGGGCGGTCGGGCCCAACTGCTCGACCAGCCCGTGCAGCTCGGCCACCGCCTCCGGGGCCGGCTGGTACGCCTGGCCGGTGGCGACGGCGAGGTCCCAGCCGTGCACGGTCAGGTCCAGCAGAGCCATCCCGCCGATGACGGGCTGCGGCAGGCCCATGCCCGGTGACACACCCTCCAGGGTGGACGGGTCCGACCAGGCGGCGATCAACCGAGAGGTCTCCACCTCGAACCGGTCCCGCCAGCCGTCGACCAGGTGGTCGGGCTTGTCGGCCCATTCCACCTGCCGCTTGACGGCCAGGTCCTGGAAGTTGACCACCACCTCGAACAGGTGGTTGAGCAGATCGCGCACCAGGTAGTCGCGGCACGGGGTGGGCAGATCGAACTGGTCGTCGGCGATGCCGCGCACCACGTCGACGGTTCGCGGCGCGGCAGCCGCCAGCAGGTCGCTAGTCTTAGTGGTCATAGGGCCAGCGTATGAGGGTGGTCTTGAAGAAATGCGACACCGACCGCGTGGCGACAGCCGGGGGATTCTCGACCCCGGGCGGATGCTGCGCGAGGTGCGGTTCCGTCGGCGTCTGCCGGTCGAGGCGCTACGCCCCTGGGTGGAGCACTACTGGCTGATCGACTGGGCGTTGAGCACACCCTTCGAGCAGCGCGTCGTGCCGCATCCGGCGGTGAACGTGGTGTTCCGGCGGGACGGCGACGGACCGGAGTCCGCCGAGGTGGCCGGGGTGGGCGACGACCTGTTCCGGATCACGCTCACCGGCACCGGCCGGGTCTGCGGGGTGCAGTTCCGCCCCGGTGGGTTCCACCCGTTCTGGCGTCGGCCGGTCAGCGAACTGACGGGGCGCCGGGTGCCGCTGCCCGCCGGTCGGCTGCCACCTCCCGACTTTCCGGTGTGCGCGGCCACCGACGACGAGCGCTGCCGTGCGCTGGACGCCCTGCTCACCGCCTGGAGCCCGGAGCCCGGCCCGCTGGCCGAGGAGGCCGTGCGGCTGGCCGAGGCGATCCGCACCGACCGGACGGTGCTGCGGGTCGACGACTTCGCCGCGCGGCACGACCTTCCGGTTCGCCGGTTGCAGCGACTCTTCATGGAGTACGTGGGGGTCGGGCCGAAGTGGGTGATCCGCCGCTACCGGCTCCAGGAGGCCGTCGAACAGGCCGCCGGCGGCCCGTTGAGGTGGGCGGATCTCGCCGCCGACCTGGGCTACAGCGACCAGGCCCACCTGGTCCGCGACTTCACCGCCGTGGCCGGGGTGTCACCCGCCGCGTACGCCCGCTCGGTGCGCTGAAGCCGGCCGACCAGGCTCAGCGGCGGCGCAGGACGACCACCGCGACGTCATCCTGGATCTCCGGTGGGGCCAGCTCCACGAGCAGCCGGGCGCAGAACCGGTCCAGGTCGTCGTCGACAGTGGCGGCGACCGCGGCCAGCGCGGCCAGTCCCTCGTCGATCGTGGCGTCCCGTCGCTCGATCAGCCCGTCGGTGTAGAACACGAGCGTGGCACCGGCCGGCAGCACGAACTCCAGGTCGGCCGGGCGAGGCGCGCGGACGCCGAGCAGCGGCGCGGAGTGCTGCACGAACTCGACAGTGCCACCCAGGTTGAGCACCGGCGGAAGGTGCCCGGCGCTGGCCAACCGGACCCGCCCGGTCGGCGGGTGCAGCAGCAGCACGCAGAGCGTCGCCAGTTCGTTCGGCAACAGGGTCCGCATCAGCTCGTTCACCCGGTGCAGGATCTCCCCCGGCTGGTGCCCCTCCACGGCGTACGCGCGCACCGCGTGCCGCAGCTCGGCCATCACTGTCGCCGCGTGCAGCGAGTGGCCGGCCACGTCGCCGATCGCCAGCAGCAGGTGCCCGTCGAGCATCACCAGCTCGTAGAAGTCGCCGCCCACCTCGGTCTGCGCGCTGGCCGGCTCGTAGCGCACCGCGAGATCGAGCCCGGCGACGGTGGGCAGCCCGCGCGGGAGCAGGCTGCGTTGGAGGGTGACCGCGATCCGGTGCTCCTCGTCGAAGGAGCGCTGTGCCTCCACGGCCGCCGCCACCGCCTGGGCGAGCTGCTTGAGCACCGGGGTCCGGGCGGTCTGGGTGGCGGTCGGGACCACCACGTACAGCGGGGCTCGATCCTCCCGCAGCCGGGCGGCGGCGATCGTCACCGTGTCGTCCGCCGGCCAGTCGACCAGGGCCCAGTTCGCCGGGGCCTCCACCCGTACGGTGGCACCGGTCGGCACTCCGGTGTCGTCGACGACCCACGGCACCACCTCGACCGAAGCGCCGGGACCGGCGCAGATCCCGGCGAGACAGTCACCGTCGAACGTCTCGGCGATCACCGCCGCGGGGCTCTTGAAGATCTGGGCGGCCCCCTCCGCAGCGGCCTCCAGCAGGCGTGCGAAGGTCGGCGCGGCGTGCACCGCCACTGTCGTGTCGGCAAGCCCGAGCAGGCGCTCGGCGAGCAGTTCGGCGCGCTGCCGGGCCTGGTAGTAGCGCAGCACCGCGCGCGTGGTGGCGATCAGCTCTTCCGGCTCGATCGGCTCGGTCAGGTACGCGTCCGCGCCCCGGGTCAGCCCCTGGGCGCGATCGGCCACGTCGACGGCGTGCGCCGACACGTGGATCACCGGCATCGCCGGGTGCCGGGCCTTGATCTGTTCGCAGACCTCGTACCCGCTCAGGTCGGGCAGCCGGACGTCGAGGACCACCAGGTCGATCCGGTCCACCTCGACCCGCGCCAACGCCTCGGCGCCGTTCTCGGCTTCGAGCACTGTGAACCCGGCCCGGGTCAGCCAGCTGACCAGCAGGTAACGCTTGGTACGACTGTCATCGACCACCAGGATGGTTGCCGGCATGCCGTCCACGCCGTCACGCCTCGACGGCGGGTAGGGAGACGGTGAATGTGCTGCCCTGGCCCGGCGCGCTTGTCAGCGCCAGCGTCCCACCGAGCAGCGTCACCAACCGCCGGGCGTACGGCAGGCCGAGGCCGGTGCCGCCGACCCGGGTGGCGCCCGGCACCTGGTAGAACTCCTCGAAGATCCGGTCGTGCAGCTCGGGAGCGATGCCGGGGCCGGTGTCACTGACCTCGAGGTTCCACCGGTCGCCGTGCCGGCGGGCCCGCAGTCGCACCTCGCCGCGCTCGGTGAACTTCAGCCCGTTGTGCAGCAGGTTACGCAGCACCTGACCGAGCAGCACCTCGTCGGTGCGCAGCGTGGCCGGCGCGGTCGGCTCCTCCACCACCAGCGCCACCCCCGGGCGGGTGGCCAGGGCGCGCAGTGTGCCGCGCAGTTGGCCGAAGACCGGACGCAGGTCGACGTCCGCCCAGTCCGGCTCGATCCGGCCGGACTCCGCCTTGGCGAGGTCCAGCAACTCGTTGACCAGGTTGAGCAGGTCTGCCGCCGACGAGCGGATCAGCTCGATCTGGCGGCCCTGCTCCTCGGTGAGCGGGTCGGAGGCGGAGTCGGTGAGCAGCCGCCCCAACCCGATGATCGCGGTGACCGGGGCGCGCAGCTCGTGGCTGACGTTGGCCAGGAACCGGCTCTTCGACTCGCTCGCCGCGCGCAGTTGCGCCGACTTCTCGTCCAGCTCGGCGTAGAGGGCGACGACGCCCCGGTTGGTCTCCTCCAACTCCTCGGTGAGCTGGTTGTAGAGCGCCAGCACGCCCCGGTTGGTCTCGGCCAGCTCCTCGTTCAGCACGGCCAGTTCGTCGCGCTGGCTGCGCACCTCGTCGAGCGCGGCGATGAGCTGCCCGTTCTGCACTGTCAACTCGTCCAGCGCGCTGCCCGGCCTGATACGGCCGAGTTCGGTGCGGAACTCGGCGAGCCGCTCCGGGGTCGGCGTCGGCGCGTTGGCCGGAACTCGTCGGGACATCCTTACGACCGTAACCCCCTCGACGGTCGTAAGGCTCAGTGTGTCGACCAGTCGGGACACCGCGCCGGACTGCGGCTGGTAGGTGCCGTGTGGGAGCGCGGCCACCGGGGCGAGGTCGGCGCGCAGGTGGAACCGGCCGTCGACGCCCGCGTCGATGTGGAAGGAGACGTCCGCTCCGCCGGTCGTCCGCAGCAGGTCCCGGGCGACCTCGCTGAGCGCTGTGGCGATCCGCACCTGGTCCTGGTGTTCGAGGCCGACGACCGCGGCCACCTCGCGGCCCCGCTGGCGGATCACGAAGATGTCCTGCTCGACCCGCAGCGCCATCTGCAGCAACGGCAGGGCGGCCGGCTCGCCGGTCATGCCCAGGACCTCGCCACCAGTACGCAGGCGTCATCGCGTCGTACACCCGCGTCGCGCAGGAGGGTCGCCGCCATCACCAGCGGGGACCGCTCCGCCAGACCCGGGTAGTCGGCCAACCGCCAACGGTCGACCACCCCATCGCTGTGCATCACCAGCCGGGCCCCCGGAGCGAACGGATAGTCGTACTCCCGGATCGTCGGGCGCTGGTGGCCGGCGATGCCGGGCAGTGACACCAGCCCGCGGCGGCGACCGTCACCCTCGATGACCACGCCGGAGATGTTACCGAGCCCGGCGTAGCGCAGGATGCCGGCCGCTGGCGCCAGTTCGGCGACCGCGAGCGCGGCGCCCCGGGTGTGCGACATGCTCCGGTGCAGGTGGCCCACCACGGCCGCCGGTGGCCCGGTGGGGGCGTCCCGGAACGCGGCGAGCGCCGCGTCGGTGGCGGCGGCGGCCAGCGGGCCGTGCCCCAGCCCGTCGCTGACAAGCACCTGGTGCCGCCCGTCGGCGATCCGGACGGCGTACCCGTCGCCGCTCACCGTTTCGCCTGTCAACGGGCGGGTGAGGGCACCCGCCCAGGACGGCAGCGCCGGCTCCGCCGGCCAGACCTGCACGGCGAGGACGGTGCCCCGGCCCGGTAACGAATATCCGTCGAACCAGCTCGCCTGCCGGACGATGGCGCCCAGGCCGATGCCGAGCGTGCCGGTGGTGGAGTGCCCGTCCTGCGACGAGACGGTCAGGTCGGCCATGCCGGGGCCGGAGTCGATAGCGATCAACTCCACGCCGGCCTGCCCGGCCCGGCGTACCGGCCGGAGCAGCAGGACCCCGTCGTCGGCGTGCTTGACGAGGTTGCTGGTCAGCTCGGCGGCGACGATGGCCAGGTCGGCGACGCGCGTCGCACTCATCTCCACCTGCGCACCGAGGCGTTCGGCGGCGCGCCGGACGGCGCTCGCCGCGCTGCTGGCCTCTACCCGGAACCAGATGCCACTGTCGGTGACCGCGTCGGCGTTCACCGCGACCACTTGGTGACCGTGATCCGCGTGCCCGACTCGGGGGATGTCTCGATCTCGAACTCGTCGACGAGTCGGCGTGACCCGCTGAGCCCGAGGCCGAGCCCGCCGCCTGTGGTGTAGCCGTCGGTGAGGGCCATGTCCAGGTCCGGGATGCCCGGCCCGGAGTCGGCGAAGACGATCCGCACGCCCTTGCGTCGACCGTTGTCCACAGTTGTCACCTCGACCGAGCCGCCGCCGCCGTACACCAGGGTGTTGCGGGCCAGCTCGCTCGCCGCGGTGACCACCTTGGTCTGGTCGACGAGTGACAGCTTGACGGCCACGGCCACGCTGCGGACCAACTGCCGCACCCGCACCACGTCCTCGTCGCTGCGGACCGACTGCGCCTGCGGGTGGCCCAGGTCGATGTCCGCGGTCACGTCGTGGCCGTCTCGGCGTCCGGATCGTCGTCGAGCTGATGATCGAGCTCGTCGGCGTTGGCCGCCGCGATCAGCTCCATGCCGCGCTCGACGTTCAGCGCGGTACGGATGCCGTTGAGCGACAGCCCCAGTTCGACAAGGGTGATGGCGACGGCGGGACGCATCCCGACCACCACCGTCTCCGCGTCGAGCACCTTGGAGATCGACGCGATGGTGGAGAGCATCCGCCCGACGAAGGAGTCGACGATGTCCAACGCGGTGATGTCGATGATGACGCCGTGGCAGCCGGTGTCCACGATCCGCTCGGCGAGATCCTCCTGAAGCTGGACCGCCGTCTGGTCGGACATGTCGAGCTGGATGGAGACGAGCAGGATGTCGCCGATCTTGAGGATCGGCACCCGTTCCATCAGACGCCCCGGCGTGGCTGCTGGCGGCGGGCGGTCTCCACCCCGGTGAGCCGCAGCACGTGACGCAGCGCGTCGGCGAGGCTCGCCTTGGTGGCGATGTCGCCGAACTCGATGCCGAGCGCCACGATGGTCTGCGCGATCTGCGGGCGGATGCCGGAGATGATGCAGTCGGCGCCCATCAGCCGGGCGGCCACCACGGTCTTCAGGATGTGCTGAGCGACCTGGGTGTCCACCGCCGGGACGCCGGTGATGTCGATGATCGCGTACGGGGAGCTGGTATCGACGAGGGTCTGCAGCAGCCGCTCCATCACCACCTGGGCCCGGGCCGAGTCCAGGGTGCCGACCAGCGGGACGGCCACCACGCCCTCCCAGAGCTTGACCACCGGCGTGGAGAGTTCGAGCAGTTGCTCGGCCTGATCGGCGATCAGGCTCTCCCGGGTGCGGACGAAGCTCTCGAAGGTGAACAGGCCCATCTCGTCGACCAGCTTGGAGAAGGCGATGTAGTCGTGCAGCGCGTTGCTGCCGCCGGCCTCCTGCACCAGCTCGGCAAGCACGTCCTTGAGCGCGAAGATGCTGACCGTGGTCTCGGTGGCCGAGAACCCCTGCCGGGCCCGGCCACGGGACAGCTCGGAGAGGGCGGCCCGCAACTCGGCGGCCTTGTCGCCGGTCAGGTCGATGTCGCCCTGCTCGGCGGCAGCGACGACGACGCGATGCAGGTCCTGGACCTGCCGGCGCAGCTCGGCCTGGCTCAGCCGGCCTCGCAACGAACTGGTGACGATCTCGGTCCACCGCGACGTGACCCGGTCGGCCTGCCCGCTGAGCAGCGCGGCGAGCCGACCACTTTCTTCGGTGCTCAACGCCATTTGGAACCCCCTTGACCTGGACCGGGCGGACTCTATCACCGGGGTCTGATCAACTAGTTGCCACGTAGCAACGGAATGACGACGGCCACCGGCTCCCGGCTCCCGTTCTGCGTACGACCCCGGTCGTGGGATACCGTTCCCCCGATAACAGGAGGTCTGGCAAATGTCCTTGACGGTGCACACGGAACAGCGCGGCGACGTGGTCGTCGTGTCGGTCGCGGGCGAGCTGGACATGGCCACCGCACCGCAGCTGCAGGACCAGATCACCGACCTGCTCGACAAGGGTCGCAACCGGCTGGTGTTCGACCTGGCGGACGTCTCGTTCTGCGACTCGACGGGTCTGTCGGTCTTCGTCCGGGCCAAGAACAGTTGCGACGAGGCCGGCGGCGTCGTGCGTCTGGCCGCCCCGCAGCGGGGCGTGCTTCGCATCCTCGAGGTGAGCGGGCTGGTCGAGGTGCTGCACACCTACCCGACGGTGGACGAGGCAGTCGCCGGCGAACCGACGCCGGCCTCCTCCTGAGCGCCGCCGTTCGTCACTCGTCCTCGACGTAGCGGGGACGAGCGATCGCCATGCCCGCCGCCGTCTGCACGGCGAGCGCGCCCAGCAGGAACCCGAGCGGAGCGGTCCAGCCGCCGGTGACCTCGTAGAGGATGCCGACCATCAGCGGGCCGAGGGCGGCGATCACGTACCCGGTGCTCTGCGCGAACGCGGAGAGCGCGACAGTCCCCTCGGCGGTGCGGGCGCGCAGACCGATGGCGGTCAGGATCATCGGGAACGCGCCCTGGCCGATCGCCAGGAGGGCGACCCAGAGCAGCGCGGCACCGCGCGGGGCGAACGCCAACCCCAGGTAGGCAAGCGTCGACGCGGTGGTCAGCCCGAGCACCAGCGGACGCAGGCTGCCCAGTCGGCCGGCCACGGTGGGCATCAGCAGCGCGATCGGCACGCCGAGCGCGGTCACGCCGGCGAGCAGCAGCCCGGCCGACTCCGGCTGGTAGCCGGCGTCCCGGAACAACTGGGCCAACCAGCCCATGATCGCGTACCCGCTGAGCGACTGCGCCCCGAAGTAGACGGCCATCGCCCAGCCGAGCCGGGTCCGCGCCGGCCGGACGCGTACCGGCGCGGCGACGGCAGCCGTCGGGGTCGAGCGCCGTGCGCCCGCCCGGGTCCGCAGCGCGAGTGGCACCCACGGGAGTACGGCCACCGCTGCCATCGCGGCCCAGACGCCCAGCCCTGCCCGCCACGAGCCGAAGGCGTGCGCGATCGGCACCGCGGAGGCCGCGGCCACCGTCGTGCCGAGGGTCAACGCCATCGTGTACGCCCCGGTGACCAGCCCGGTGCGGTGCGGGAAGTGTTGCTTGACAAGCATCGGCAGCAGGATGTTGGCGACCGCGATGCCGGCCAGTGCCAGCGCGCTGGTGAGCACGAAGATCCAGGCCGAGTCGGTGGTGGCCCGGAGCACCTGGCCGACGGCGAGGGCGAACATGGCGACCACCAGCACCCGGGCCGGTGCCACCCGGCGGACCAGCCACGGGGTGAGCGCGCCGAGGCCGGCGAACGCGATGGTCGGCAGGGTGGTGACCAGACCGGCCATGGTGCCGGAGAGCCCCAGACCGTCGCGGACCTCGTCGAGCAGGGCGCCGAGGCTGGTCACCACGGCGCGCAGGTTGAGCGCGACAAGCAGCATCCCGACCAGCACGAGCGCCCCACCGGTCGCCGGGTGCGTCCGTCGGCCGGCACCGGGGTCGCGCGTCGGGGGTGGGTCGACGCGGACGGGAGCGGGCGGCGCCGGAGCGGCGGTGGGTGGCGGGGTCATGACCGCTAACCTACAATCATGGGATGAATTATGGGCCGGTGATGTAACCAGTGCCACCGTCTGTGGATTCCCCCTCCGCCCCGCTGGTGCCGCCCCGCGGCCACCGGGTCCGGCAGACCATCGAGCAGCTCCGCGCCCGGATCCTCGGAGGCGAGTGGCCCGTTGGCGGGCGCATCCCCACCGAGCCGCAGCTCGTCGCCGCGCTGGGCGTGGGGCGCAACACCGTCCGGGAGGCAGTCCGCGCCCTGGTGCACGCCGGGGTGCTTGAGTGCCGGCAGGGCTCCGGCACGTACGTGGTGTCCACCGACGAGCTGGCTCCGGTGGTCGCCCGCCGGCTCAGCGACGACCGGATGACCGAGGTCATCGAGGTGCGGCGCGCCTTCGAGGTGGAGGCCGCCCGGCTCGCCGCGCTGCGGCGTACTCCGGAGGACCTGGCGGCGCTCGACGGCGTGCTCGCCGAACGCGAGGCCGCCTGGCGCGGCGGCCGGGTCGACGCGTTCGTCGAGGCCGACGCGGCCCTGCACATCGCGGTGGTCGCCGCCGCGCACAACACCATGCTCGCCGAGCTGTACGCCTCGGTCGGCACCGCCCTGCGCAGCACTGTCGCCCAGGCGATGGGGGGCGCGCTCACGCCCGAGCGCTACGTCGACCACACCCGGTTGGTCGAGGCGATCCGGGCCGGTGATCCGGGCCGGGCGGCGATCGAAGCCGGCGCTTTTCTGGAGCCCGCCGCAGGGGCATAGGTTGTCCCGGACATAAAAGCGGACACCTCGGGAGTACGGATGCTCAAGGGCTTCAAAGACTTCATCATGCGCGGCAACGTCGTCGACCTGGCGGTCGGCATCGTGATCGGCGCCGCGTTCACCGGCGTCGTCACCCAGCTCACCAAGTCGTTCCTCGAACCACTGATCAAGATGATGGGCGGAGGCAGTGGCCTCTCAGCCGGAAGGTGGAAGCTCGGGGGCCAGTACTTCGAGTGGGCCGCGTTCATCAACGCCCTGATCACGTTCCTGCTCACCGCGGCGGTGCTCTACTTCTTCGTGGTCTACCCGATGAACAAGCTGGCCGAGCGGCGGCGTCGGGGCGAGGAGCCGCCGCCGGCGGCGCCGAGCGAGGAGGTCAAGCTGCTCACCGAGATCCGGGACGCGCTGGTCTCCGCCGGTCACACCACCCCCGGCCAGCAGCGTGGGGCACTCGACGACGTGCTGGGCCGGCGCACCGAGCCCCCGACGCAGCGCTGACCCGAACGGATGCACATCGGCCCCTGTGGGATTCCCGCAGGGGCCGCACCTTCTCGTACGTGTGTTCGATAGAGTCCCGCCATGGAGCAGCGGAAGCACTGGTGGAACGGGAAATGGGGGCGGCTGGCCCGACGGGACGTCTTCCTCCGGGTGGACGCCGACAGGTGGCACGTCGAGCAGCGGGCCGGCGGCGCCGAGGGCATCTCCCGGTTCTACGAGTACGGCAGTGCGGACGAGGCCGAGGACACCGTCCGGGCGCTCCTCGACGGCCCGGACACCTGGCGGGAGCTGTCTCCTCGCCCGCCCGGCGGCTGGACCCTCCCGAACGGCTGAGCGGTCGCCGCAGGCTCGCGGCTGGGCTGCCGGGCTGCTGGCGGCGTTTAGCGGCGTACCGCCCCGGGAACCGCAATGGGATGGATCAGCAGGACGCGCAGCAGACGCCCATCTCGCGGATCACCACCGGGATGCCGGTGATCGACTCAGCCGGCACCGAGGTCGGCACGGTGGACCTCGTCCAGCGGGCCGACCCGAACGCGGTGACCGTCCAGGCACCGACCGCCGACCCGGGCAGCAGCCTGGACGAGCTGATCGAGGCGACCGCGGTCGAGGAGCCCGACGTTCCGGCCGATCTGGCGGCACGGCTGCTGCACAGCGGCTACCTGAAGGTCTCCACCGAGCTGACCCGCACGGGCGCGGTCTACGTACCGGCCGACCGGATCGGGTCGGTGGCCGACGGCCGGGTCCTCCTGGCTGTCGGCGTGGCCGACCTGCCTCCCGAGGAGTAACCCCAGCGCGCTGATCGACTCGGGCTCAAGGAAGTCGGGGCGTCCGGAGCCTCGGGACAGCCCGACTTCACGAAACCCGAGTGGATCTTTCCGGAGGGGCGGCGGCGAGCTGGTCCGGCACGGCGGCGAGCTGGTCCGGCTCGGCGGGGGCGGGTGCGCGGCGGTGGAAGAGCAGCAGCATCAGGCAGCCCGCGATCAGACCCCAGAATGCCCCGCCCACGCCGACCAGGGTCACCCCGGAAGCGGTCACCACGAAGGTGACCACGGCGGCCTCCCGGGTCGCCGGGTCGGTCACGGCCGCGGCCAGCGCGGTGGCGAGGGCACCCAGCAGCGCCAGCCCGGCGACCGCCTCGATGAGGATCGGCGGGGCGACCGCGACCAGCGCGGTTGCCACGCCGGCACCGAGGCCGAGCAGGGCCAGCCCGGCACCGGCGGTGACCGAGGCGACCCATCGGCGCTCCGGGTCCGGGTGCGCGTCGGGGCCGGCGGCCAGCGCGGCGGTGATCGCCGCGAGGTTCACGGCGTGCCCGCCGGCCGGGGCGGCGAGCAGGCTGGCCAGGCCGGTGGCCCGCAGCGCGGCGCCGAACGGCGGCCGGTAGCCGTAGCCGGCCAGCACCGCCATCCCGGGCACGTTCTGCGCGGCCATGGTGACCAGGAACAGTGGCAGGGCCAACCCGACAAGCGCGGACGCGTTCCAGGCCGGCGCGGTAAGCGTGATCGACGGGGCCAGCGTGGCACCGGTCAGGCCGGCCGGCGGTGCGGTGAGCGCGATCGCGACCACTGCCACCAGCAACGCGCCGGGCACCGCCCAGCGGCGGGCGAACCGGTGCAGCAGCAGCCAGCCCACCACCACCGGACCCGCCACCGCGGGCAGTTCCACGAGTGCGCGTACCGGGGCGGTGCACAACGGGAGCAGCACCCCGGCGAGCATCGCGCCGGCCACCGGCTTGGGGATGGCGGCCACCGCACGGCCGAGTGGCGGAAAGAGCCCGGCCGCCACGATCAGCACACCGGAGACGAGGAAGGCGCCCACCGCGACCGGCCAACCGCCCGGCGGTGCTCCGGTGGCCACCAGCAGCGCGGCGCCCGGCGTGGACCAGGCCACGCTCATCGGTATCCGGTGCCGCCAGCCCAGCCAGGCCGCGGCGAGCCCGCACGCCACGCAGAGGGCGAGCAGACCGGAGGCGGCCTGCTCGTCCGACGCGCCGGCCGCGCGGAGCCCGGCCAGCACGACCGTGAACGAGCTGGCGAAGCCGACAAGGGCGGTCACCACGCCGGCCAGCACCGGTTGGACGCGTCCGGTCATGCCACCTCCCGGGGTGTTCCGTTTACGGAACGACAGTGTGTAGCACGATAGCCGGGTGCCGCAGCAGCCACCGAACCCCCGCCCCGGCCTCGACGTGGATCCTGCCGTCGTCGGCCGCCGGGTCCGCGCCCTGCGCGAGGAGCGGGGAATCTCGCTGTCCACCCTGGCCCGGCTCGCCGGCGTCGGAAAGGCCACCCTCTCCGGCCTGGAGCACGGCAGCCGCAACCCGACCCTGGAGACGCTCTGGGCGGTCACCGCGCAGCTCGGCGTACCGTTCACCGCCCTGCTGGCCGAGCCGACCGCCGGGCCCACCGTGCACGGCACCGCGGTCACCGCCACCCTGCTTGAGGTGTTCACCGACACCGACGCGACCTACGAGCTGTACCGGATGCGGGTCGCGCCCGGCCCGGTACAGCTCTCCCCCGCCCACCAGCCGGGGGTCACCGAGCACGTCACCGTCTTCGCCGGAGTGCTGCGCGCCGGCCCGGTCGACGCGCCGCTTACCGCGCCGGCCGGCGGTCATCTCCGCTGGGTGTCCGACGTGCCGCACAGCTACGCGGCGGTGGGTGACGAGGAGGTCGCCGCCAGCCTGCTGCTGCGCTATCCCCGGCGCTGAGACCCGGCCGACCGGTCACGCACCGTCGGGTCCGTCGACGAAAATCGCAATCATTTCTCGACGCACGCAGGAGGCGTAGAGACGAAGGCGGGGTGTTCTTGGCAAGCTTGACCCCATGACGCTGATCCTCCGCTCGGTCATCCTCAACGACATCGGCCTGGTCCGCACCAACAACGAGGACTCCGCCCTCGCCGGTGACCGCCTGATCGCCGTCGCCGACGGCATGGGTGGGCTGCCCGCGGGCGAGGTGGCGAGCGAGATCGTGATCCGGATCCTGGACGAGCTGGCCCCGCCCACCGATCCCGACAGCGCCGCCGACGCCCTGCGTGCCGTGGTCAGCACCGCCAACCAGCGCATCCACGCCGCCATCACCGTCGACCCGAGCCGCGACGGGATGGGCACCACACTCACCGCGGCGCTGCTGGCCGGCGAGACGCTGGTGCTGGCCCAGGTCGGCGACTCCCGCTGCTACCTGCTGCGCGACGGGGAGCTGACCCAGCTCACCCGGGACGACACGTTCGTCCAGGCGCTTGTCGACCAGGGCACCCTCTCCCCGGAGCAGGCCCGCCACCACCCGCAGCGGTCCCTGGTGACCCGGGCCGTGCAGGGCGCCGACACCCCACCCGCGGTCGGCGTGCTCACCGTGGTCCCCGGCGACCGGCTGCTGCTGTGCAGCGACGGGCTCTCCGACTACGTCGAGGACGAGGCCATCGCGGCGGCACTGGGCATGTACGCCGACCGCCAGCAGTGCGGTGAGCAGTTGGTGAAGCTGGCCCACCACGCCGGCGCACCGGACAACGTCACAGTCGTGGTCTCCGACGTCGTCGCCCGCTGACCGGTACGGCTCACTCGACGGCTCGCCCGAACCGAATGGTTCGGGTTTCGCCGACCGCAGTAGGTGGTTGTGCCATCTAGGTTGCGGCGCTACTGTCCGACGCGTGGATTCCGACAGGCGCGGGCAGTGGCTGCGGGGGGTGCTCGACATCTGCGTCCTGGCCCTGCTGTCCGAAGGTGAGTCCTACGGCTACCAACTCGCCCAGGCGCTCGACGCGGCGGGCGTCGGGCCGATCCAGGGCGGCACGCTCTACCCCGTACTGCTGCGCCTGCAGAAGACCGGCCTGGTGACCGCGCAGTGGCGGGAGGGCAGCGCCGGGCCGGCCCGCAAGTACTACCGGCTCACCGACGACGGGTACGCGGCGCTCCGCGCCGGCGGCAGCTCCTGGCTCACCTTCGTCCGGCCGGTGAACGACATCGTCACGAAGGGGGTCACCCGGTGAACGCCGATGATTGGCTGCGTGCGCTCACGACCGAGTTGCACCAGCGCCGGGTCGCGGCCGACGCCGCTCGGCACGTGGTCGCCGAGGCCGCCACGCACCTACGCGAAGGTGGCGGCGACCCCTGGGTCGTCTTCGGCCCACCCCAGCAGTACGCGGTCGCGGTCGTGGAGAGCATCGGCACCGCGCCCGGACCGCGCCCCGGGCCGGTCCGGCTGCACGCGGCGGGCATCACCAAGCGCTACGGACGACAGACGGTGCTGAACGACGCCACGCTCACCGTCCGGGCCGGACAGATCGCCGCCGTCATCGGCGCGAACGGCTGCGGCAAGAGCACCTTCCTGCGGATCTGCGCCGGACTCATGTCGCCGGACGCCGGTGAGGTGACCGTCTCCGGGCGGCTCGGCTACTGCCCGCAGTCCGGCGGCACCGCCGACTTCCTGCTCGCCGACGAGCACTTCGTGCTTGTCGGGGCCGCCCAGGGCGTGGCCCGAGGGCCCGCCCGCCGGGCCGGTCGGGCGGCGGCCCGTCAGCTCGGCTGGGAGGCGGGCGGGGACGTGCAGGCCCGTCACCTGTCCGGCGGCACCCGGCAGAAGCTCAACCTGACCATGTCCACCCTCAGCACCCCCGACGTGCTGCTGCTCGACGAGCCGTACCAGGGCTTCGACCAGGGCACCTACGTCAACTTCTGGGACCAGCTCAGCAGGTTGCGCGACACCGGCGCGGCCATCGTCGTGGTGACCCACCTGCTCAACCACCTCGACCGGGTGGACATCGTGCTCGACCTGACCCCGGCACAGGTGAGCGGGCGGCAGGCGCCCAGTGTGCAGGGAGGCCACCGGTGAACCGGCTCGTCGTCGTCGCCGAGATGACCATGCGGGAGCTGCTGCGGCGTCGGGGCGTACTCCTGCTGTTGTTGTTGATGCCGTTGACCTTCTACCTGATCCGACGGGACGCCTACCTCGGGCAGTCGGTCCGGTCGCTGCTCCTCGGCGTGGGTTGGGCGGTGAGCACCGCCGCGCTGTTCGCCACCACTGCGGCTCGTGAGGTGGAGCCGAGGCTGCGGCTGGCCGGCTACCGTCCACACCACCTCTACCTCGGCCGGGTGCTCGGCCTGTGGACGGTGGGACTGGTCATCTCCGTGCCGTTCTTCCTGCTCCCCATGATCGACGGCGCGGATCTGCGGTACGGCGGACTGGCCGCCGCGCTGCTCTGCTCGGTCGCGGTGGCGGCGCCGTTCGGGATGCTGATCGGCGCGCTGCTGCCCCGCGAGATGGAGGGGACGCTGCTGCTGCTCACCGTGGTCACGGTGCAGATGTTGATCGACCCGGCCGGGTCCGGGGCGAAGTTGACGCCGTTCTGGTCGACCCGGGAGATCGCCACCTGGGCGGTGGACCACACCGACCAGGGCTACCTCTCCCGTGGCGTGCTGCACGGGCTCGCCGTCACCGCCCTGCTGGTCGTCGGGGTGGCCGCCGTGGTCAGCGTCCGCCTGCGCCGCCGCCGGCACCTGCGGCACCTGCCGGTCGGCTGACCGCGGCCGGCGCCACGGATCGGGCCAATCCGGTTGCTGCGATCCGCGCGGCAGGTTGAGATAGGCGGATGACCATCCGCCGGGTGACCGCCGACGAACGTCTCACCACCAGCTTCCCGCTGGCCGCGTACGCCTTCGAGTCGTCGCCGCTCGGCGCTGCCCGGACCGAGGAGTTCCGCGACTACCTGCCCTACAACCAGGGCAACCGGACGCTCATCGCCGAGGAGGGCGGCACCACGCTGGCCGCCGCCTCGTCCATCCCGATGCGGCAGAACCTGCGCGGGGCGGTGTTGCCGATGGCGGGTGTCGCCGGGGTCGCCACCCACCCGCTGGCCCGCCGGCAGGGGCACGTGCGGGCGCTGCTGCACCAACTCCTCGACGAGGTACGCGACGAGGGGCACCCCCTCAGCGCGCTCTACCCGTTCCGGCCCAGCTTCTACGCCCGGTTCGGCTACGTCGGGTTGCCCAAGGCGCGCCGGGTCACCTTCGCTCCGGCCCACCTGGGTTCGCTGCTGCGCGCGGACCTGCCCGGCGAGGTGGGGTGGGAACGCATCGCGGCCGGCTATCCGGCGTGGCGGGCGTTCACCGAGCGCTGCCTGAAGGAGCGGCACGGCTTCGCGCTCTTCCCGGACTACCGGGCGGACGGGATGCGCGACCGGGACGAGTACTGGCTGCTCACCGCCCGGGTCGGCGGGGAGGTCACCGGCGCGGTGACGTACCGGATCGACGAACACGGCGGCACGCTGCACGGCAACGAACTGCTGGTCGGCGACCCGCTCGCGCGGGCGCTGCTGTTGCAGTTCTTCGCCCGGCACGTCGACCAGGTCGAGCGGGTCACCGTCCAGGTCCCGCCCGACGAGTTGCCCGAGCTGTGGGTGACCGACCTGGACGTGCACGTCGAGGCGCGGACAGCCATCCCGGGTTCGTCCGCGCCGATGGCCCGGCTGCTGTCGCTCGACGCGTTGCGCGGGCTGCCGGCCGGCCCCGGTCGGGTGCGGGTCGAGCTGACCGGGGACCGCTGGTTGGCCGGCACCCATCTGTTTGACGGCACCACCGGCGCGCTGGAGTTGGTCGACGACACCACCGGCCGCGCGCCGACCGCCACCCTCACGGCGGCCGGGCTCTCCGCCCTGGCGTACGGGGTGCTGGATCCGGCCGAGCTGCCGTTGCGGGGCCTGGGCGTGGTGCCGGTGGACGCCGCCGCGGAGTTGCGCGGCATCTTCCCGCGCCAGGTGCCGTACCTCTTCGCCGACTTCTGAGGGCGGTTTGCCGCCCGTGCCCCACCGGGTACGGTCCCGGGAATGCCGGAGTGGTTACAGGCGGGTGGGTGGGGACTGCTGGCCGGGTCGGCCCTGCTGGTCGGGGCGGCGGCCGGTTGGTTCGCCCGGGTGCCGCAGCGCGTCATCGCGTCGATCATGGCGTTCGGGGCGGGGGTGCTGCTCTCCGCCGTGTCGTTCGAGCTGATCGCCGAGGCACACGCGCAGGGCGGGCTGCTGCCCACCGCGCTCGGCGCGGGCGGCGGTGCGGTGGCCTACACCCTGGCGAACCTGGCCCTGGCCCGGCACGGCGCGCGGCACCGGAAGCGCTCCGGCGACCAGCAGCCCTCCGAGGGCGAGCAGCCCGGCTCGGGGTCGGCGATCGCGGTGGGCGCGCTGCTGGACGGCATCCCGGAATCCGTGGTGATCGGCGCGAGCCTGCTCAGCGGCGGCACGGTCAGCCTGGTCACGGTGGCGGCGGTCTTCCTCAGCAATGTTCCGGAGGGGCTGTCCAGCGCGGCCGGCATGCGCCAGGCCGGCCGGTCCCGGCGGTACGTCTTCCTGCTCTGGATCGGCATCGCGCTGATCAGCGGGGTGGCGGCGCTGCTCGGCAACACGCTGCTGGGCGGTGCGCCGCCGGAGGTGCTGGCCGGAATCACGGCACTTGCCGCCGGGGCGATCCTCGCCATGATCACCGACACCATGGTCCCGGAGGCGTTCGAGGACGCCCACCTGCTCGTCGGTCTCATCACTGTCGCCGGCTTCCTGACCGCCTTCGCCCTCTCCCACGCCTGACCAGCGACCACCGCGTCTTAGCGGCGCATTAAACCGGCACTGTGGATTCGTCGCGACGCCGCTACGGCTCCTAGCATCACGGGGTGCGCATGACGTCGCTTGCCGCTCTGCTCGTCCTCGGTGTCGCCACGGCGACCCTGCCCGCCTGCGCCTCGAACGAACCGGCGCCCGCCTTCCAACCCGGCTCGTCCGCCTCGCCGACCGCCTCGCCGGCGAGCGCCCAGGCCGAGGCGCCGCAGACCCGCGACGGCCTCGGCGGCCCGGGGGCCAGCGCGAGCCCGAAGCCCGCCGCGAAGGTGCTCGCGGCCGGCAACCCGAACGGCAGGGCCACCGTTCCGGCCGAGGCACGGGCGGTGGACACCTCGAAGCCGACCCGGACCATCGGCACGGGCACCCCGGCGAGCTGCACCTCCGCGGCGGTCGTGAAGGCCGTCGCGGCCGGCGGTGTCATCACGTTCAACTGCGGACCCGCCCCGGTGACGATCAAGATGACCGCCACCGCGAAGGTCCGCAACGCCAACGGGCCGAAGATCGTGCTGGACGGCGGCGGCAAGGTCACCCTGAGCGGCCAGGGGCAGCGCCGCATCCTCTACCTGAACACCTGCGACGAGGCCCAGGGCTTCACCACCTCGCACTGCCAGAACCAGGACCACCCGCAGCTCACCGTGCAGAACCTCACCTTCGCCGACGGCAACTCCACAGGAGAGAAGGCCGAGGGTGGTGGCGGCGGGGCGATCTTCGTCCGCGGCGGGCGGTTCAAGGTGGTCAACTCGCGCTTCGTCCGCAACCGTTGCGACCGCACCGGCCCCGACCTGGGCGGCGCGGCCATCCGGGTGCTGAGCCAGTACGAGAACAAGCCGGTGTACGTGGTGAGCAGCACCTTCGGCGGCGCGTCCGGCCAGGGTGGCTCCTGCTCCAACGGGGGCGCGTTGAGCAGCATCGGCGTCTCCTGGGTGGTGCTGAACAGCGTGCTCAGCCACAACGAGGCGATCGGCAGCGGCGCCAACCCGGCCAAGTCCGGCACGCCCGGCGGCGGCAGCGGCGGCGCGATCTACTGCGACGGCAACGAGTTCACCGTACGGCTCGCCGGCACGATCATCGAGAACAACAAGGCAAACGAGGGCGGCGGCGCGGTCTTCTTCGTCAGCAACAACCGCACCGGCACGATGAAGATCGAAAGCTCGACCCTGCGCCGCAACCCCAGCGCAAAGTTCGAGACCCGAGGCTTCCCCGGCATCTTCTTCCTGGGCGCCCAGAACCCCACGGTGACCGGCTCCAAGCTGAGTTGACGGTGTCGCGCCCACCGGGCGTACCTCAGTAGGGGTTTCCCTGGCCTGGAGGTCGGGCCTGAAGGAGCGCGGCCGGGCGGCCGGGCAGGTCGCGCGCGCCGGACAGCGGAGGGCTTGCGGTGTGGCCGCCGTCGGCCATGCCGGCGAAGAGTTCCTTGAGCGCGGTCAGCGCACTGATCCTGGGCCGCCAGCCCAGCTCGCTCTCCGCCCGCTCGCTCGACATCAGCGGGGCGTTCAGGCCCAACTCCACCCAGCCCACGTCGACAGGCTGCAACCGCGCCCGCCAGGTGAGCGCCGCCGCCGCCCGCAGCACCGGCGCGGCGACCGGCACCGTCCAACCGTGGAAATGCCGAGCCACCAGCTCCGGAGTCAGCACCGGGTCCGCGGCGACGTTGAAAGCGCCGCGCACATCACCCAGGACCGCCCGGGTGTACGCGTCAGCCACGTCGTCGGCGTGCACCGCCTGCATCCGCAACCGGCGGTTCGTCGGCACCAGCGGGATCCGACCGAAGCGCAGCAGCCGCACCGGCGCCAGCGGGCCGAGAAAGTAACGGGTGATCTCCGCACCGGCGGCCCGCTGGAAGATCAGCCCAGGTCGCATCCGCACCACCCGCAACGTCGGATGATCACGCTCGAACCCGTCGAGCAGCGCCTCCACCTCGGCCTTGTGCTCGCTGTACGACGAGCCGGGCACCCCCGTGGCCGGCCACCGCTCACTGATCGGGTGGTCCTTCGGGCCAGGGGCGTAGGTGCCGACCGACGAGGCGTACACCAACGCCGGCACACCGGCCCGGATCACCGCCTCGAACACCGCCCGGCTGCCCTCGACGTTGGTCCGACGCAGCACCCGCTGGTCGTGACTGGGCTGGATCTGCCAGGCCAGGTGCACCACCGCGTCCACACCCGCGAACACCTCGGCGAGCTGCCCCGCCGCCCCCGGCGCGCCGATGTCGCAGGAGTGCCACTGAACCTGGTCGTACGGCTCACCGGCATCCGGACCGGGCAACCGCCGGGCCACCCCGGCCAACTCCACGTCCCGCTCCTGGCGCAGCCGCCGCAGCACCGCCGTACCGACATTGCCGCTCGCCCCCACCACCACGATCCGCATGCTCGACCCCGTACCCGCCCAGCAGCCGCTCAACCGCCCCCGCCGGCCTGGCGGCCGTCCCTGCGCGGCGGCCTCGCGCGGCCTCGCGGGCGGCGGCCTCGCGGGCGGCGGCCTCGCGGCTTGATCCACTCGACTTCCTGGAACTCGCGGTGTCGTGGCAAGCGGGACAGCCCGACTTCCGGTATTCCGAGTTGATCAAGGGCGAGGGGAGTCGCGGACCCAGCCGCGCCTACCCTCCCCGCGTCGGCCGGTGGTGGCGGCCAGGCAACGCGGGCAGATCCAACCAACCGCGTCCGCCTCGGTGAGCACGTCAGTGCCCGAGTAGTCGAAACTGATGTGCGGGAAGCGACGCAACCGGGTCCGGCTCAGCGCCAGGCCGCAGACCGTCTGGTTCTGACCAGGCAGCCAGGCGTGCACCTCCCCGCCGGGCTGGCGTACGCCGTCCGACCCGATCTCCTCCCCGGACGCGGCTACCGACGGGGTGCGGCTCGATCTCATGCCCATCCCGGTTCCCCATCCACCCGGACCCATGCACCGCTGCGCTACCTGGCTTGATCCACTCCTCCTTGCCGACCCGGAATGTCCGAGGTGTCGGACAATGCCAGCCCGTCGAACTGGTCATGATCAGGTGCGACGAGCCCGCAAGCCGCAGGCATCGACGGCCGGCCGGAAGCCGTGAGCCGCCGACGCTCACCGTCGGGTAACCTGAGCGCGCGGGCCGCTAGCTCAATGGCAGAGCTGTGGACTTTTAATCCATAGGTTCAGGGTTCGAGTCCCTGGCGGCCCACTCTCCCGCAGCTCAGCGGCCCTTTGCGGGGCCGCTGTCTTTGTCAGCACGGCTCATACAGCAGTCGGTGCGCTGCTCGCCCAGGCCCCGGCCGGTCTGCCGCTCGACAGCGGCGATCGTGCCGGTGAGGCGAACAGGGCGGGCGCATCCGCCGGCGGTACGGGTGTGCTCCAGCCAGCCGGAAAACTCAGGCGTGGCGGTCGGCCTTGAGCACAAACCGATTCCCAAGCTGACTGTGCGGGACCGAGTCCCATCACCTGCTCCATGGGGAAGGCCCTGGTCGGGACGTGAATCCCGGTCAGGGCCTTTGGCGTTACGCAGCTCATCGGTGGTCGGCGGGCCAGCCGTCGATGGGCGGCCAGGACCTGGATCGCTTGATGAGGCTGGGGCGCGCCGCCGAGTGGTGGCGCGCCCCAGCAGCACAGTCAGACCAGCTGCTTGGCGCGGGTCGTGGTCACCGTCGCGGTGCCGGTTGTCGAGAGACCGGAGATCAGGTATGCCCGGTAGGTGCCGTTCGGCAGCACGGTCCACAGGTCCGGGGTGCCGTCGGCGTTGATGTCGGCGGCCTGCAACGTGCTGATCGCGACGCCGGTGTTCCAGTTCGCCGCCACCTGGTACTGGTTGTGGGTCAGCGTGCCGGTGCCGTCACCGTTGTCGACCATGGTGACGCCGGTCCACAGGTACAGGTCACCGGTGGTGGCGTTGCGCAGGAAGAGCGCGACGCCGGAGGCGGTCTCGGTGCTGGCGATGCTCCAGTTCTGCCAGTCGCTCCCGCCGGTCGGCGTGGGGTTGGACAGCGTCGTGGTGCCGAAGTAGAGGCCAGCTGCGCCGAAGCTGGGGTGGTAGCCAAGCCGGTAGCCGTTGGTGGCGTCACCGGCGATGCCGAGTAGATCCGGAATGCCGCTGTCGACACCGTCAGCCTGGAACACGTTTACCAACTGCAGGGGGCTGTTGCCGTTGGCGTCGAGCAGATTTTCGTATCCAATCGTGAATTGGTTGTTGTACGGGCTGGCCATCGTGCCGTCTCCGGTGCCTCGGATGACGCCACCGATACCGGCGGCGGTGCCGGTCGGGTAGTAGTACAGGAAGTCCTGGCGGTCGACGCCGGTGAAGCGTCCGGTGAGGACCTGGGCACCGTCGAAGTCGGCCGGGGATTCGTTCCCGGTGACTCCGTTGCCGAGTAGGCCGATGTTGGTGGCCGGGGTCTGTACCTGGCCGGTGCCGACGCCGGTCTTGCGGGATTTTACGCCGAGCGCCGACCAGACGCCGGAGCTGAGGCCAGTACCCGGGCCGCCGCTGGTGACCAGGTCGGGGACGCCGTCACCGTTGAGGTCCTTATCGACCGGGCCGGCCGTGGCGGTGGGCCTGGGCTTCGCTGCGGCCTGGGCTGGCAGAGTCGGGGCGAGCGCGCTCAGCGCGAGCGCCACGGGCGCGGTCCAGGCGAGCATGCGGCGGGAACTGAAGGAATTCGTCAAGGGTTCCCCCGTGTTGTTAGGAGTTTGCCGCTCGGACGGTACTGGATCAGAGCAACGGTCACTACAGCCAATTGGTAGCAGCCCTTACGATCGAGACAGCCAAGAGTTAGACGTGGGCGCCGGTTCAGCGCGTGCATGCCTACATAGCTCTCGACTGCCTCGTATCGCTCGTCTGGATGACCGACATCCCATGAGCGGAGCGGTCGCGGACAACGATCGGGACCGGCGGCCTCGCGCGGACAGCCGCCTGAGGTTGTGGATCTGGACGGCCCATCGCCGAACACCGTGCCCATCGTCAGCAAGGAGGCAGCACGACCCCTTGAGGCGGGTCGGTCCGGAACATCAACCGACGATGTCCGGCACCTACTCGCCGACACGGGTCATCACCACGGCAGCAGGCGACAGCCTGAGGCCGCATCCCCCGGCGGGTTTGACCGAGGCGTAGGGAACGGCGACGTTGCGCCTGCGGGGCGCGCTACTGGTTGCCCCACCTGGGATGCTGGTAGCCATGTTGCCGCCGCACCTGGTGCCGGTTCTCAAGATCTTGCGGCTGGCTTACCCGGGAGGGCCGCCGGACCGCGATTACCTGCCCCTTCTGGCTGCACTACAGGCTGACCTCTGCGAATCGAACCTTGCCGCCGTCGTCGCGGAACTGGTCGACGGCGAAGCGGCGGTTGTCGACAACGACGCCGCTGCGGCAGCGTCGACGCGTCGACCACCTCCGCAGGAGGTGGAGAGGGTCCGCAGGCTGCTCATTTCGGCGGGCTACGCGGAGGAAGATCTGTACCCGCAGGACTGGTAGGCGTGATCCGCACCCGCTATGACAGCTCGCCGGGCTTTGAGCGCCGGCCAGTCCGGACTCAACTGCAGGACCCCCGGCGCGTCGACCAAACGGTAGGCTCTCGCGTCGGAGCGCACTGATCCAGTGACAACAAGGAGTGGCGGCCGGTCATGTCCTTCCTGCCCTCACCACCGAAGAGCCGGCACTGGACCTTCACCGCTGTCGCCACCGCGCTTGCCTCACCGACGCTGGCGTGGGGCATCGACTGGTCGTACGGGTCCGTGGACAGGTGTCTTCGGGCGCACGGACAACGGATCAGCGATTCAGAGGTGGACATACCCGACGCCTGCTCGGGGATCAGCGCCCTGCTGGCTCTGGTGGCACTGATCGCCATCGTCTTCGTCGCCGCGACGGCGATCACAGGCCTGTGCGTGGGAGTGGTGGAGGGACGGCACCGACGTGGCTTCGGCCACCGACGGTGGTTCGCTGTCACGGTCGTCGGGCTCGCCGCCCCGTGGGCGCTAGCAACCTACGCCGCCGGCTACGGCATCGGCCGGCTCGTACCGCCTCCCCCCGTCGACACGGCATGGGCCGAAGGTCGCGACGCCGCGCACCGGCTTCTCGATTTCCTCTCCCTGGGTGGCAAGCCGGGAGCCGTCCTCGCGCCAGGTTTTCTCACCGAGGAGCCGGTGTACCTGGACGCGCGGCTGCACTACACCCGCCACTACGGCTCGACGGTCACCTACACCCAGACCTCGGCGGTGGCGTTCGGATCGGCGGGCTTCGTCGCTGGCGCTCTGGTAGCCAATGCCATCGGCAACAGCAGCGCCAGGTCCCGGGCGGAACGCCTGGCCCGCCCGCAGTGGCGCGAGCACCAACTCACCAGAGTCGTGCTCACACCCACCAGGACCTGGTGCTACGCCTCGGGACGGTGGTTGTCGTTCGACCACGCCGCCGTCATGGAATACCACCTCGACCACCAGGGCGTGGTCCTTCTCTTCGCCGACTCCGAGCCGCTGCGACTGAGCGGGCCCGCCGCATGGGCTCACGCTGTGCTCTTCGCGTACTTCCGTTTCGGCGCGCAGGCGCTGTCCACCGCCCCGTTCCTCATGCCGATCCGCGCCACGCCTCCGCAAGCACCTGTCGCGCGGTCAACGGCCAAGGGTTCCGCGACCTCACCCGCGGCAGGCAGGTAGGAGCACGGACAACACCGACCGGAGCACCACCCGGTCGACGATCCTGTTCGATGCCGACACCGTTCATCCGCGCCCGGTGCACCGCCGTTGGCCGAGATCACGAAGCGCGGCACTACCCGTGCCGAACGCGCCCACGTGGCTCGGCAGCCGAACCGGCTACACCGGCGCCGCGCCGGATCATCGGCCGTCGAAACTCCCGGTGCTCCGATAGACGCCTGGTTCGAATTCCTGAGTGACGACCCCGTGCCCGGTCAGGACGACTTCGGTGGGCTGTTCGGACACCACAGCCACCGCCAACTCCTGCGGCTCCAGCGGTTCCTGCGCCACGGGCGCCACGGGCGGCGTGGACGCCACGGGCGGTGCAGGAGGCGCGGGCGGCACGCGGCGCGGGTAGAGGTTGCGCAGGAATCTCTCCACCGGGTGTTCGACCCAGCGGTAGCAGGCCCAGGCCAGGGCGATGCCCAGCACCGTCCAGATCAGGAGGACCTTGAGGTTCGTCCAGCTCGCGGGGCTGGTCTTCACCGTGCCCATCAGCCAGTGGATGACCGACAGGTGGACCAGGTAGAAGGCGTAGGACCAGGCGCCGAGGGCGACGAGCGGTTTGCTCCGGAAGATCGAGGGCCGCCCGGAGATGTCGCGGATCGCTGCCGCGAGCACCACGAGTACGCAGGCGGGCACCAGACCCTGCTGCGACCAGTGCGCACCCCACCAGCCCTGCTGGGCACCCCACCACAGCAGCAGCACCGATGCGGGCACCGTCGACAGGGCGAGCCACAGGTTGAGTTTCGGCCGCCATCCGCGGAGGAGAGCGGCGGCGGCGATCATTCCGAGCAGGAATTCGATGAATCGGATCGGTGGGAAGCGGAGGTACCAGGAGAGCTGGATCCAATACTGCTTCGGGTCGATCAGATCCTGCACGAAGAACCAGTAGGCCCACTCGATGAACAGGCCGGCCGCCGCGATGATCGCGAGTGCCGGCAGCCGCAGTCGCAGCAGCGGCCGGATGACGAACGGGAAGAGCAGGTAGAAGAAGGCCTCGCAGGAGACCGACCAGGCCACCGGGTTGGCGACGAGGAAGTCCGCCGGGCGGAACCACGACTCGGTGAGCGTCAGGCTCAGCAGGGTTCGCTTCCAGGAGTCGTGCCAGACCTGGTCGAAGCTGACCCAGGCGATGATGGTGCTGACCACGAGCGCGGGCCAGACCCGGGCGAAGCGGCGCCAGTAGAACGTCCCGGTGCCCACTGCGGGGGAGAACGACCAGGTCAGCACGAAGCCCGAGAGAACGTAGAAGAACGTGACGCCGGCGTCACCGAACCGGAAGAAGTCGCCGAGTTTGATGCCGTAGACGGTGGGCAGCTTGATGATCTGGTTCGCGTGGAACAGGAACACGGCGAACGCGGCGAACCAGCGCAGCCCGGTCAGCGATTCGACCCGAGGCATGCGTTCTTTGGCGGAATTCATCGTGATCTGGCACCTTTTGGGCATCGGCCTGACCGAGGGTCGGCTGGCGCTCCAGGCATAATGCCAGGCTTCCATCTGCCGTGGCAGAGGGGCCGGTCGCGGCCCGGCCCCTCCGCGAGGGCCGGTCAAAGCCTCCGTCGCGCATCATCGGCGTCCCGCGACCGACCGGCTGCCGGCGTGCAGATCCCGGCCGTGACGTGACACGCCGTCGGCCGCTCGGTCGCGGGGCACGGACTCAACAGAGGGACCGGCCGCGTTCGGGCTCGCCGATCAGCAGCGCTCTGCGGTCTCCTTCTGCGCCACGTCGGAGATCCCGCCGAGCGCCCGGGTGCACACCGACAGCGTGTTGGCGCCTGAGGACCAGACGTCCGGCCCGCTTGAGCACTGCAGGTCGCGCAGGGTGTTCCCGGTCACGATCGAGGTGCAGACCTGGTACGAGCCGTGGCTCGCCCGGTACTGCTGCCACACGTACGTGTAGGCGTAGTTCTTTCCGCACCCCTTGTACTGCTTGACCGATGCGGCGGTCTGCCCACCGACCGTGACGTACGCGGTGGCGCCGATCTGCACCGAGCTCGCGCAGCGCGGGTTGGTCTCGGCGTAGGCGGGACCGGCGACCACCAGCGCGGCGGGCATCGCCAGCCCGGCGGCCGCGAGGATGCGCACCCCACGTCGGGAAAGGCTCTTCATCGGTGACCTCCTCGGATGCACCGGGACCGTCGCGCCCGGCGTCTTCATCCATCACGGTGATCGTTGACGAGGGCCGTTCGGTACCCTCTTACACGCCCTGACAACGGCTGACGACGATGTCTGACATGGGGGACGGATGGAAGACCAGCGTGCTGCCGCCGAGTCGATCCAGGACCGGGTGGCCGCGGAGGAATTCGCCGAACAGTTGCGGACGCTGCGCAACGCCGTAGGCAACCCGTCGTTCCGGAAGATGGCGGGGCGGTCGGGCCGGATCTCGCACACGACACTGCACGAGGCTGCCGCTGGAACGAGGTTCCCCTCCTGGGAGACCACGCGCGAGTTCGTCCGCGCCTGCGAGGCTGACGAGGCCCAGTGGCGGCGCGCCTGGGAGGACGCTCAGCGTCAGGTGACGGTCCGCGCCGTCCCGGCCGGCGAACCGGCGCCGGTCGGCAGCGACTTCCCGACCGACGTCGATGCCCGCAACACGGTGGGCACCGACCTGGCCGGCGGCACCACCGCCACGTCTGACCCCGCGGAGACTCCGTCGGCCGGTCGGTCGGTGATGTCCGACGATGCCGCACCCTCCGGCCAGGTGCCGGGCCAGCGCGCGCTGCGGGGCGTCGAGGACCCGCGGGCGGCGGAGGATCGGGCCACGGACGGGCGACGGCACCGGTCACCGTGGCTCGCGGCCGCCGCGGTGATGGTGGTGGTGTCGGTCGCCGCCGTGGGCGTCATCATCCGCGACCGGTCGTCCTCGAATGGCGCCGGCGCGGCGAGCGCGTCGCCGACAGCGACACCGTTCTCGGACGCGTTGATTGCCGGGGACTCGAGCAAGTTCGTTGCCGACGCCACCATCCCCGACGGTACGCAGGTGCCGGTGAACGCCACCTTTGTGAAGGTGTGGACGCTCGCGAACGTGGGGAAGGTCGACTGGCACAACCGCTTCCTGGCGCGGACGAACCCGACCGCTGACGCGGACGGTTGCCGGGTGCCGGATCGGGTGCCGATCGGCGACACGCCGCCCGGCGAGAAGGTCAACATCAGTGTTCAGGTCACCGCGCCGGACCGCCCCGGGAAGTGCTGGGTCAGTTGGAAGATGGTCGACGAGCACGGGCAGGAGTTCTTCCCCAGCCGTAGGCCGGTCTACTTCATGGTCAACGTCGTCGCCTGAGCGCGTCCGGCGGCGGGCGCGGTCAGGGCCGCCGAGCCGCCGACCGCGGCCGGTTCTCCGGGTCGCGGGTCGTCGGGGGGGTGTCAGGGCTCGACGGCTCGATGTCAGTCCCGGGCGCCCGCCGAACTGACAACACCGCATCGATCGAGGTCGGTGCGGGCCTGACGAATCTGACAGGGCAGCGGGGTACCGAACAGGTGGCCCCTTCTCGCACAGTGATGTCCGTTCCCAACGTGACTCACCTTCGAGGAGGACCGTCTATGCGCCGTCCCTGGATAGCCGTCGGGCTGGCCGCGCTCTGCGGTGCCGTCGGCGTCCCGGCCCATGCCTCTGGCGCGCCATCAGGCGTCAGAGCCCAGCCGAGCGTCACCACTGCCGCGCGGCCCGTCGTGAACATGGAGGCGACCGTCCTGGCCGCCCAGATCGACCCCCGCCGCGCCGACAACACCCTGACCACCGGCGCGAAGAGCTCCGTGCTCGCCGTGGAGCAGGCGCTCCAGGCGCAGGGCCTGCTGGACGCGCAGTGGGTCGACGGCTACTTCGGCACCGTGACCATCTCGGCGTACGCGGCCTACCAGCGCTCGCTCGGCTACACGGGCCTGGCCGCGAACGGGCTGCCCGGCACGACGTCGCTGACGAAGCTCGGGCTGAACCGGTACACCGTCGCCAACACCATCGGACCGGGCGCGAAGGTCCAGCGGGACGGGTACGTCGTCAATGCCCGTACCCAGGCGATGCTGGCCGAGGCCCAGCGTCTGCTCGGTTACTCCCTGGTGCTGGAGCAGGGCTCGTACAACCCCGGGGGTGACCCGACCTCGGCCGGTACGCACGACGGCGGGGGTGTCGTGGACATCTCGGTCGCCGGCATGACCGCGGCGAAGCGCACCGCCGTCGCCAAGGCTCTGCGGCAGGTCGGCTTCGCCGCCTGGGTCCGTGATCCGAGTCAGGGTGACTGGCCGTGGCACATCCATGCCACGGCGATCAGCGACACCGACCTGTCGAGCCAGGCGCAACACCAGGTCGGCGACTACCACCTCGGCATGAACGGCCTGGCCAACCGCGGCCCGGACGACGGCCCCCAGGTCCCGATCAGGACCTGGGAGCAGTACCAACGCGCGCAGTGACCCGCACCCCCTCACCGTTTCTGAAAGGACACCATGAACATTCGTAAGAGTCTCGCCGTCGTCGGCACCGCGCTCGCGATGTCCACCTCGATCCTGAGCGTCGCCTCGCCGGCGTCCGCGGCTGCCCGCGACGGGATCTGCGACAGCGGTGAGTTCTGCTACTACTACAACAGCGACAACGCGGGATCGATCTCGGACTTCACCGGATCGCTCGACGACTACGGCACCGAGCAGCCCTCGTGCTACGACTTCAAGGGCGCTGGCGCCGGCAAGGGCCTGTGCATCAAGAACGAGGCCGCCTCGGTCTGGAACCGCAGCACCAAGACCGTGCGCGTCTACTTCAACAGCGGGTACGCCGGTTCTTACCAGGACTTCGCGGCCGGCGCGAAGGGCAACCTCAACGCCACGCTGAAGAACAACAACGCCTCGCACCAGTTCTCGCCGTCGACGCGCACGAACATGTCGTACGCCCTGTACCAGGCCAGCGGCGGCACTGTCACGTGCGGCTTCGACGGTTACACCACCACGCCCGGCCGGCACGAGGGCATCGACATCGCCCGCAGCGTCGGCTCGGACGTGCACGCCCTGGTCTCCGGGACGGTCATCTACGTCGCGCAGGGCAGCACCGGCAGCGGCGGCCTGTCCACGATCTCCGTCTACAACTCCTCGCTCAACAAGTCGGTGATCTACCTGCACACCGCGCCGAGGTCCGGCGTGAGCGTGGGCGACGCCATCAGCAAGGGCGAGATCATCGCCGACGAGTCGTGGCACGGGGTTTCCTCCAGCTCCGGCGCGCACACCCACGTCGAGGTCCGGGCCGGCCGGCAGACCCACGCGGCCGTCAGTGTCGGTGACTCCACCCTGGACAACGCCGACCCGACCTCGTTCTGGAACTCCCAGGGCTACAACGAGAAGTAGGACACCGTGAATCTTCGCAAGGGCCTCGCCGTCGTCGGCACCGTCCTCGCCATGTCCATCTCCATCCTGACCGTCGCCTCGCCGGCACAGGCGGCCGCACGGGACGGTGTCTGCGACAGCGGCGAGTTCTGCTACTACTACAACAGCAACCAGGCCGGCTCGGTCTCCGACTTCACCGACTCCCAGGACGACTACGGCACGACCCAGCCGTCCTGCTACGAGTTCAAGGGCGCGGGCAGCGGCAAGGGCCTGTGTGTGAAGAACAACGCCGCGTCGGTGTGGAACCGCACCTCCAAGACCGTGCGGGTCTACTTCAACAGCAACTTCGCCGGTGCGAGCCAGGACTTCGCGGCCGGTGCCAAGGGCAATCTCAACGCCACGCTGAAGAACAACAACGCCTCGCACGACCTGTTGACGGGCGGTCCGACGGGGTGCAGCACTGACGGCACCAACAGCAAGCTGCCCACCACCATCCTGGTGTACCGGGTGAGTCTCGGGCGGGTCGACCGGGTGGACTTCAAGACGTACGTCAAGAATGTCCTTCCGAACGAGTGGGTGACGAGTTGGCCGGCAGCCTCGCTTGACGCCGGTGCCATGGCCGTCAAGAGCTACGCCTGGTACTGGGCGCTGCACTCGACCCGGAAGACGCCCTCCGGGCAGTGCTACGACGTCGCTGACAACACCAACGACCAGGTCTACCGGCCGTCGTCCGCAGTGGCATCGACGTCGGCCGCGGTGGACCGCACCTGGTCGACCCGGATGACCCGGAGCGGCAACATCCTGCGGGCGCACTACTGCGCGACCACGACCGCGTGCGGTGGCTGGGTGGACGG
This sequence comes from Micromonospora sp. NPDC023888, assembly GCF_040639415.1. Classification (NCBI taxonomy): domain Bacteria; kingdom Bacillati; phylum Actinomycetota; class Actinomycetes; order Micromonosporales; family Micromonosporaceae; genus Micromonospora; species Micromonospora sp. NPDC023888. The sequence goes on from NZ_JBEZZW010000007.1 coordinate 141,197, forward strand.
GAACTGGATGTCGCAGTACGGCTCGCGTGATCTCGCGAACGCGGGCAAGACCTACCAGGCAATTTTGCACTACTACTACAGCGACGTGACCATCTCCTGATGGTCTGAGAGCACGCGCCAACCGTGCCGCCCGCCACGAGTCCGTGGCGGGCGGCACGCTCGTCGCCGCAGCCCGTGCCGGGGCTGACGCGGTTATCCTCTTCAGGTGCTGGTCCGTGTGGATCTCGCTGACACGGGTCCGGCATTTCGAAGGGACTATCGACATGGCCCGTGTGGTATCGGCGGTCATCCGCGCACTCGACATCCTCGAACTGTTCCTGGACCACCCCCAACTGTCGGCCCGCCAGGTGATGGAGCGGCTCGACCTGCCCCGCACCACAGTCCACGAACTGCTCGTCACGCTCGAGGCTCGCTCGTACCTGATCTCCGTCCCGGGCCAGCCGGTGCACTATCGGCTCGGCATGCCGCTGTTCCAGCTCGGCGCGGCGTTCGCCGGCCGGCTCGACCTGGTCCGCGAGGCACAGTGCGTGGCGCGGGACGTGGCCGCCGCGTGCGACGAGGCGGTCCACGTGGCCGTGCTCGACGGCGCCGATGTCATCTACCTCGTCAAGTTCGACAGCACGCACCCGGTCCGGATGGTCTCCGCGGTCGGGCGGCGGTTGCCGGCGCACTGCACGGCGGTCGGCAAGGTGCTGCTGTCGGGCCTCGACCAGGCGGCCCTGGACGCCGTCCTGACGAAGGGCGACCTGCCGGGCATGACGCCGGACAGCATCACCGACCCGGACCGCCTGCGTGCCCATCTCGAACGCGTCCGGGCGGAGAGCGTCGCTGTCGACATCGGCGAGTCGGACAGCGCCATGCGCTGCGTCGCCGCGGCGGTTCGCGATCATTCCGGTGCGACGATCGCCGGGATGAGCCTGTCCGCACCGATCATCCGCTGGACGCCGGAGGCGCACGTGCGGTGGACCGGGCTGGTTCGCGAGGGCGCCGCGGCGCTGTCCACCCGCATGGGCTACCGGGCCCAGCCTCGATAGCCGGCCTCGCGCTTTCGGTCGAAACACCATCGAAACATTGACATCCATCAGGATGCTGCTCTAGCGTCGCGACCACTCGATGCGGTATCTCGAACTCAGTTCGAAATCTCGAACGGTGGTGGTCCCGTGGCCCGACCGGGGCAACCCCACCAGCTCCAACGACGAGTACGCGAACGCATTGATCGATGCGGCGACGTGCCAGCGGTCGCCGGCCCGGAGACACACCTGGAGCACGAGCATCGCAGTGTTCGCCATGAACTCCTTCGGCGTCCAGCGGTGCCGAAATGAAGGAGGGCGAATGGCCATGGAGGACAACCCGGCTTGGTCCCGGCGCGGCTTTCTGGGGATGGGGGTGGGGGTGCTCGGCGCGGCCGGTCTGGCCGCGTGCGGGGGAAGCTCCGAGTCACCAAGCAAGGTGCAGCCGGAGGTTCCGCAGGAGCTGATCGACGCCGCGGCGGCGATGAAGGGCTCCTCGATGGGAATGCTGTCGCAGAAGCTGTACTCGACTGCGGCGAACGAAGCGCTCGACAGCTCGATCAAGAAGTTCGCCGACACCACCGGAACGAAGATCGAGAACAGTCTGGTCCAGGCCGACGCCGGTGATGTGGTAGCCAAGATCGATGCCGAGGTCAAGGGCGGGGTGGCGCGTGACCTGGCGTTCATGACCGACTCGCGGTTCGTCGCGCAGTTCCAGGCGCTTGGCGACCTGGAGGACGTGACGGACGTCGTCCAGGCGCTGACCGCCAGGTACGGCGAACCCTGCGCCGAGGCCAAGAACTTCTGCGTCTTCGACGGCAAGTGGTTCGCCATCCCGTACCACTTCATCGGGATCGGGTCGTTCCTGCGCAAGGACTGGATGCAGGACAAGGGCATCGCCCCCAAGGACATCTACAGCTGGGAGGAGCTGCGGGACCTGTGCCTGGAGATCTCCGATCCGGCCAAGCGCCGGTTCGGCTGGGGCATGACGGTGAACCGGTCCGGTGACGGCAACGGCATGATCGAGGCGCTGATCAACGCGTACGGCGGGTCGATCGCCTCGAACGACGGCAGGAAGGTCACGTTCGACTCCCCCGAAACGGTGCAGGCGGCCACCTTCCTGGGCGACATCTACACCAATCCCAAGTACAAGCCGATGCTGCCGCCCGGGGTGGCGAGCTGGACCGACACCAGCAACAACGAGAACTGGCTCGCCGGGGTCCTTGGCTACACCCGCAACCAGTTCAGCGTCTACGCGGACTCCCGGACCAAGAAGAACCCGGTCTACGCGAACACCCACGTGTTCTCCGACTGCATCGGGCCGGCGACGAAAAATCCTCTGCTGCTCGGCCAGTCGCAGGGTTTCGTCGTCTTCAAGGGCGCCAAGAACCCGGCGCTCGCCAAGCTCCTGGCGCAGTACCTGGTCAGCGCGCCAGCGCTGCTCGGGGTGGCGAAGGAGGCGCCCGGCCTGGTGATGCCCGCCTGGGAGAAGGTCTGGGACGCCGACCCGTTCTTCACCAGCGGCGACCCGGCGTTCCCGATGCTGCGTAGGATCACCGAACTGTCGCTGCCGCTGAACACGAAGAACGGCCTGGCCTTCCCGCAGAAGGCCAGCGCGGGCCAGCAGGCCGTCGGGGCGGCCTACGTCCTCACCGACATGATGCAGCAGATCGTTCAGGGCACGGCGCCGGCGCAGGCCGTGACGGCCGCCCACGCGAAGATGGTGCAGATCTTCAACCAGCAGGGGCTGCCGCGGTGAGGTCCGTCCGCCCTGCGCGGGTCCCGGCGGCGACGAGTTCGCGGCCGCCGGGACCCGGCTCTCTCACCGCCACGCAGCGGCGGCTGGGTCGTGACTGGCGGCTGGGGGCCCTGTTCCTGGCACCCATGGCCGTGCTTGTCGGTGGTCTCGTTCTCGTGCCGATCGTCCGGTCCATGGTCACCAGCACCACCGAACGGCACGGGCAGGACACCGTGTTCGTCGGCTTGGACAACTACCTCGCCCTCGCCGGTGACGAGCAGTTCCACACCGGCGTGGTGAACTCGTTCGTCTTCACCGCGTACGCCGAGGTCTTCAAGGTGGTGCTGGGGTTGTCTGCGGCCCTGCTGCTGCACCAGCGGCGTCGTGGGCGGGCGGTGCTGGCCGGGCTGCTCCTGCTGCCGTGGGTGGTGCCGACCGTGGTGACGGCGTTCAGTTGGCGCTCGCTGCTCGACCCGATCTTCGGCAGCGTCAACACGGTGCTCACCGCCTCGGGGATCGGGCCGCTGCTGGCAAGCGCGCACCTGGTCGAGAGCTGGCCCGCGGGTTGGCTGTCCGAGCCGTCGCTGGCCATGCCGTCGGTGATCCTGGTCAACGTCTGGAAGGGGGTGCCGTTCTTCACCGTGTGTTTCCTCGCGGGGTTGAAGGCCATCCCGGCGGACCTCTACGAGGCGGCGACAATCGACGGCGCCTCGTCGTGGCAGCGGTTCGCCAACGTGACGCTGCCCGGACTGCGCCACGTGATCACCGTGACGGTGACCCTGTCGTCGATCTGGACGTTCAACAACTTCGACCTCGTCTGGTTGTTGACGCAGGGCGGCCCCGGCGACGTGACCGCGCCGTACGTGCTCGTCGCCTACTCGAAGGCGATCCTGCAGTTGCAGTACGGCGCGGGGGCGGCGGCCACCCTCGTCATGCTCCCGATCATCGGCGGACTGGTGTTCGTCCTGGTCCGACTGCTGCGCCAGGACACAAACGTCAAACTGCCCCGGCGACGCCGGACCGCACGGTCGATCAGGACGGGGCGGTGGGCCCGGACGGCGCGGAAGGCGCTGCCGTGGGTCGTGGCCGCGGTCGTCACCGGTCTGCTGGCCTGGGCATCGCCACAGATCTTCTGGAAGGCGGCGGTCGTCCTCGGGGTGATCCTGCTGATCGCGGCGGCGGTCGGCCGGGTGGTCTCGGCCCTCCAGTCCCGGGGTGGTCGCCGGGCGTCGTCAGTGGTGTCGGGCCTGGGGTCCGGTGTCGCGCTGGCCGGGTTGCTCGTCTTCGTGCTGGGCCCGCTGTACTGGATCGCCGTCACGGCCTTCAAGTCCGAGGGCCAGGTCGTCATGCGCACCCAGGACCTGTGGCCGACGCCGTGGACGTTTGAGCAGTTCGGTGCGCTGTTCGACAACCAGCCATTCGGCCGCTGGTACCTCAACACCCTGCTGGTGTCCGTGGCGTCCACCGCTGTGGCACTGGTCTGCGCCGCCCTGGCGGGGTACGCGTTGGCCCGGCTGCGGTTCCGCGGGGCGCAGGGCTTCACCGTCACGGTGCTGCTCACCTACGTGATGCCGGGCGCGCTGCTGTTCATCCCGCTGTACCAGATGCTCATCGGCGTACGGCTCACCGACTCGTTGTGGTCGCTGGTGCTGACCTACCCGACCTTCACGCTTCCGTTCGCCACCTGGCTGCTGGTCGGGTACTTCTCGTCGATCCCCGTCGAGCTGGAGGAGGCCGCGCTCGTGGACGGCTGCACCCGCGTCCAGGCGTTCCGCCGGGTGGTGCTGCCGCTGGCCAAGCCAGGGCTGCTGGCGGTCGCGCTCTTCACCCTGACCAATGCCTGGAACGAGTTCCTCTTCGCCTTCGTGTTCATCACGAAGGACGAGTACAAGACGCTCCCCGTGGGGATGCAATCGATGATCGCTGGAGATGTGGTGCCGCAAGGACAACTCGCCGCCGCGTCGCTGCTCGTCAGCATCCCCGTGGTCGTCATGTACGCCTTCGGGCAGCGCTTCCTCACCGAAGGGCTCACCGCCGGCGCGGTGAAGGGCTGATCGAGCGCACCGACGGGCCGCTGGTGCCGATGGGGCACCAGCGGCCCGGCAACGCAACGTCCGGCTCCCGCAGGCGTCGGGTCAGCGGGTGGCGTCGACCGTTCCGACGTCTGTCGAGATCATCGAGAAGACGGCCAGGTCATGCGTCTTCTCGCCATCCCAGTCGGCCATCCGTAGGGTGCCCTCCCGCTGGTATCCGGCCTTCTCCGCGACCCGTAGGGAAGCGATGTTGTCGACCCGGGAGCGCAACTGGACACGTCGCATTCCGCCGTCGGTGAGCGCCCATCGGCCGACCACGCGGGCCGCCGTGGCCGCATAGCCTCGGCCGCGACGACTGGCCCGCACCCCGTAGCCGATTTCGCCGCGTCCGGCCCTCCAGTCGATGTCACGCAACCCGATGCTGCCAACGATCTCGCCACTGGCCGCGTCCAGAAGTGCCAGGAGCACACCGTCGCCGTCCAGCCGTCGGCGCACCGTCCCGGTCAGCCACTCGTCCACCTCGGCGACGGTTTGCGGTGCGCCGGGCGGCAGCGCCGTCCGATCGTCGGCCGCCACGAACGCCGCCACCTGGGCGGCGTCCTGCGGCCCGAACTCACGAATCTCCAGACCACCCGAAATGATCTTCACTGGTGCGAACATGGTGCGGAGCGTAGAGCCCGGTCCCGAGTCGTCGCGCACCTTTATCCCGCCCGGGAGGAGAACGGATGCCGGGCCGCGGCTCACTGCCAGGCCATGTTGATGGCCCGTTCGAAGTTGACGTAACCGGCACGGGCGAACGCCGCTGCCATGGGCACGTTGCCCAGGTCGGTGGCGGCGCGGATGCGGGGGACGTCCTCGGCGGCCAGGATTCGGGTGCCCTCGGCGAGAAGGCCGTCGACGTAGCCGTGGCCCCGGTGTTCGGGGACGACGCCGAGATAGGCGATCACCGGGTGGTACGCGTTGCGGGCCGGAATGACGAACCCGACCGGCTCACCGTTCTCACCCAACGTGCCGATCCGCCACCATTGCCGAGGGCTGGAGTACGTGGCGAGTTCCTGCTCGTAGTGCTTGAGCGCGGCCTCGTCCGGCGACATCCGCGCGAGGTCGGTACGGCTGTGCGCGTCCAGGGTGCCGGCCAGGGCGCGGGTCATCAGCGCGACCAGCTCGTCGGTGTCCAGGGCCGGGCGGAAGGCCAGACGCGGGTCGGGCGCGGGCAGGCCGCTGTCGGGACGCCACTGGAGGCGTAGCCGTTCGACGGTCAGGCGTGCGCCGGTGCTCTCCAGGACGCTCATCCTCGTGCGCACCGCCCGGTACGTGTCCGGGTCCTCGCGCCAGTCCGCCGGGAGGAAGCGGCCGTACTCCGGCGGGGTGACGCCCGCGGGCAGGACCTGCCTCGCGGCCGTCTCGTACAGCGCCCGCGCCACCTCGGTGAGGTCTTCGGTGCCGTCGTCGACGTCGAGGATGTCCAGGAGCAGCGGGCTGCTGTCGTCGCCGCGGCCCCACCAGGCGACCCTGGCCAGCAGGCGGTCCCCGTGCAGCGCCACCCACATCCACTCCGGTCGCCGGCGTTGCGCGGCGAGGTCGTCGGCGAGTTCGTGGTTGATCGTGTACGGCAGGCGGTTGAACAGCGCCACCTCGTCCGGCCCGGTGAGGGGACGGATCGTGACGGTGTCGAGGGCTGTGCTCATGCGGGCTCGTTTCCGGTCTGGGCGTGGGTGTAGGTGAGGAAGAGCGCGCCGCTGCCCAGGACCGTGTGGTCGGTCAGGCGCCAGGTACGCGGCGCGAAGACGGCGTCGCGGCCGAAGAGCGGGATGCCGGCGCCGATGGTCAACGGGGCCAGCTTGACGATGAGCTTGTCGATCTCCGGGTAGAGGGCACCGGCCAGGGCGCCGCCGCCGATCACCCAGACGTCCTTGCCGTCGTGCCGCTTCAGCTCACGTACGGTGGCGATGGGGTCGGTGTCCAGGACCTCGACGGCCGGGTCCGGGCTGCCGCCGAGCGTGCGGGAGAACACCAGGTGGCGCAGGTGCGGGTACGCGTCGGTCACGCCCGCCTTCAGGCCCACCTCGTAGGAGTGGCGCCCTTCCAGGACGGTGTCGAACCGGCTGCCCTGGTCGGTGATGCCGAACGCCTGCCGGGCCGGGCCGGGCAGGGTCTCCGGATATTCGGTGACGAGGTGGTGCAGGTAGTCGTCCGGGATGGGCCAGAAGCCGTCGGGGCCGGTGGGGTCGGCGCCGTCGGGCCCGGCGATGAAGCCGTCCAGGGTGGCGGCGATGTAGTACACGAGCTTGCGCACGAGCATCTCCTTGGTTGAGGCGTGTTCCGCGCTCCGACGTGGATCAGCGTGCGCGACGACAGGCCCGTCCACAAGATCACTTCTGGTAACGTGCCATAACCCTTCGCTAATTCATGAAACGAGATGAGCGGTGGAGCTTCGAGACATCGAAATCTTTCTGACCCTGGCGGAGGAGCTGCACTTCACCCGCACCGCCGAGCGGCTGCACGTGACCCAGGCCCGGGTCAGCCAGGCGATCAAGAAGCAGGAACGTCGGATCGGCGCCGCCCTGTTCGAGCGGAACAACCGACTGGTGGCGCTGACCCCGATCGGTAAACGGCTCTTCGACGACATCCAGCCCATGTACCGGGGCCTGTGCGAGGGGATGGACCGGGCCAGGCTCGCCGCCCGCGGCAGGACCGGGGTGCTGCGGGTCGGGTCGATCGCCGTCAACCTGCACGACTTCCGCGAGTTGTTCGACGCGTTCGCTCAGGACCACCCCGAGTGCGAGGTGCAGCTCCGGCACGTCGACTTCGGCGACCCCTTCGCTCAACTGCGCGCCGGCGACATCGACGTGCAGATCGTGTGGTTGCCCGTCAGGGAGCCGGACCTCACCGTCGGCCCGGTCATCTACACCGAACCCATCGTGCTGGCCGTCGGGGCAAGCCACCCGCTCGCCACTCGTGACTCGGTCTGCTACGAGGACCTGGCCGACGTGACAGTGATGGGCGGGGCCCGGCCGGACTACTGGCGGGAGATCCTGGTGCCCCTGCGCACACCCAGCGGGCGCCTGATCCGCATCGGCCCGTCCGTCTCCAACTTCCAGGAGATGATCCCGATCCTCGTCACGGGCGAAGCCGTCTCGCCGGTCCACGCCCAGGCCGCTCGCTACTACGCGCGCCCGGACATCGCGTACGTGCCCATTTCTGACGCCCCGCCGGGCCGGTGGGGGCTGATCTGGCGCACCGGCAGCGAGACCGAACTCGTCAGGTCGTTCGCCAACGCCGCCCACCGCCTCGACTCCGTCGAATAGCCGGCTGGCTCACCCCTGCCGCGTGGTACGAATGCCGCGAAGCGCGCGTAAGCCACTGGACGGGCGGGCCGATGACGACGAGCAGGGCGGGCAAGCTGCTACGGAAGCCCGGTGATCCGCAACGGGCCACCTTTCTGGAACTCTTCTTCGACCTGGCGTTCGTCTACGTGCTCGTCCAGCTCGGGCAGGTGCTCAGCCAGGACCTCACCTGGCGCGGCGCCTTCCACACGCTGGTGCTGTTGCTGGCGGTGTGGTGGGTCTGGTGCAGCACGGCGACGGTCCCGGACCGGTTCGACCCGCAGCGGCCGACGATACAACTGCTGGTCATCGCGACTCTGGTCGGCAGTCTGCTGATGGCTGTCGCGTTACCGGAGGCCTTCGGAGCGCAGGCCCTGGTCTTCGCGGGCGCGTACGTCGCCGTCCAGATCGGTCGCAGCGTCGGCCTTCTCATCGCCCTGCGGGGCCACGAGCTGCAGCGTGGCGCCCTACGGGTGGTCATCTGGTTCGGCGTATCCGCTGTGCCGTGGATCGCGGGGGCACTGGTGCACGGCACCGCCCGGGAGGCGCTGTGGGTGCTGGCGGTGGCCATCGACTATCTGGCGGGCAAACTCCGCTATCTGACACCCGGCCTGGGCCGCTCGCCGCCCGCGGAGTTGCCGAGCGCGGCCGAACACCTGGCCGAACGTCACCGACAGTTCTTCATCATCGCGCTGGGCGAGATGATCCTGGTCTCCGCGTCGACCCTCGGCGGCAGCGGCTTCGCACCCGCCCGGACCACGGCGTTCCTGGTGTCGATCGCCGCCACGGTGCTGCTCTGGCGCATCTACATCTACCGCGCCGGGGAATTGTCAGCGGCAGCCATCGCCAGTTCCGCCGATCCGGCCCGCCTCGGACTGTCGGCGTTCTACGCCCACCTGGTCATGGTGGCCGGTGTCGTCGTCGCGGCGGTCGGCGCCGAACTCGTCGTCGCCCATCCGTCCGGGCATCCGGAACCGGCCTGGATCGCGATCATCCTCGGCGGACCGGCGCTGTTCCTGGCCGGGCGCTCCCGCTTCGAGTACGTGGTCTTCAGCCGGGTGTCCCGGGACCGGCCGGTCGGGCTGCTCGCCCTGGCCGCCCTGACGCCGCTGCTGCTCCTCGTACCGCCGATCGTGGCCGCCCTCGCCGCCGCCGCTGTCCTGGCCGGGGTCGCCATTTCGGACGCCGCCCGCGCGAGAGCACGTCCATCTGAGGTGCCGTCGCCACCTGGATAGCCGGCCAGGACCCCCACCGTCACCGGCGCAGCTGCTTCTCGAACCAGTGGTGGGCGTAGTGCTCGGTGTTGTACGCCTCGATCTCCCGATAGCCGGCCGAGCGGTACATGGCGATCGCCTCGGTGAGGTTGCGGTTGGTGTCCAGCCGGACCGCCGTCGCGCCACGCTCGGCGGCGTACCGTTCCAGCTCGCCCAGCAGTCGTCGCCCGATGCCGAGCCCGCGTACGGTGTCGGCCACCCACAGGCGTTTGAGCTCGGCGGGGCCGTGCGGGTGAAGTTTGACCGCGCCGCAGCCGACCGGCTCGCTGTTGAGGGTGGCGAGCAGGAGCACGCCGGCAGGCGGGACGAGCGCCTCGTCGTGGACCGGGTTGCTCAGTGCCGGGTCGAATCCGTCGTCGAACCGTCGTCCGATCTCCCGGGCGTAGGCGCGCAGGCAGGCGCGGGCTCGCCTGTCGCTCGGCGGGCATGCCTCGATGACGACCATCGACCCGACGAGCAGCCGTTCGACCTCGGCCATGGCGGCGACGAGTCGTTCCCGCCGGCGCTCGGTGAGCGGTTCGAGGATCGAGGCGGCGAGGTCGTCCGACCGTTTGTCCAGATCGGCCCATTGGATCCGGCCGGCGTCGGTGAGCGCGGCAACGCGTACCCGGCCGTCGCCTACGGCCTGGTCGGCCGGTCCCACGGTGACCAGGCCGTCGTTCTCCAGGGCGCGCAGCAGTCGGCTGAGGTGGCCGGAGTCCAGGCCGAGCCGGGCCCGTAGCGCGGCGACCTCGGCGCCGGCGGGGCCGATCTCCCAGAGCAGACGCGCCTGCCCGAGGGGTCGCCCCTGGGCCATGTACTCGTCGTCGAGCGCACCCACACGTTGGGTGACTGTCCGGTTGAACCGCCGCACGGCGGCGATGAGCGCGGTGTCCATACGTCTGACTTTAGTCAGGATTTTGGATGCGACGGTAGGAGCGGATGCCGGCGTGGTCCAGGAGGACCACCGTGAGCACCACCCCGGTGGCGACCGCGCTGACCGCCAGCAGCGGCAGCCGCAGCACCACCGCCGCGCCGGACATGACGACCAAGGCCGCGACCCGGGGCCAGGAGAGTCTCCGGTGGATCGCCAACGAGAACAGGATCCGCCCGAGGAGGAACAGCGCCGGACCTCCCAGGATGACGACGCCTGCGGTCAGGTCACTCGCCTTCGTGGGATGGGCGATGCTCAGTTCGGCCCCGACGGCGGTGACCACCAACCCCGCGACCATCACGAGATGCAGGTAGCCGATGATGACGCCGAGCCGGGTCGGGTCGGCCTGCTCGATGGCCGGGCCCAGGCGCTGACCGGCGGGCGTCACGTAGAGCAGACCGATGAGCACCGCGGCGGCGAAGACCAGCAGGAAGGCCGCGGTCTGCGGAGGGTCGAGGTGGGTGCCGGCGTACGAGAGGCCGGCGACCAGGACGAGTTCACCGAGCGCGATGATCATGATTTGCTGGTACCGCTCGGCGAAGTGCTCGCCGGCCAGGTGCAGTTCCTGCCTGTTCGTCCGTCCGAGCCTTGGGGTGGGCCAGCCGACTCGTGGGCCGGTGAAGTCGACAGCGAGAGCGAACAGCCACAGCGGCACCCGCCACTCCGGCAGGAACCCGCCGACCAGCCACGGCACGGCGGAGACGCTGAACCAGAAGAGGATCCGCAGCGCCCTCCTCTGCCGGGGGTGACCGCGCAGCGAGAAGGCGGTCACCACGCCCCGGGCGATGTGGACCGCGACGTACGCGCCGGCGAAGAGCAGACCCCGCCCGTCCAACGCCTGCGAAATCGCCACCCCGGCCAGCAGGCTGCCCAGCGCGGAACCGACAAGCAGCCAGCGGACCCACGGACTGTCCGGGTCGTACCAGTCGGCGAACCAGGTGGTGGTCACCCAGATCCACCACACCCCGCCCAACAGCAGAGCGGTACGCAGCGCGCCGAGCACTGTGAGGTCGTGCAGCAGATGGTCGGTGAGCCGACTGAGGGCGAGCACGAACGCCAGGTCGAAGAAGAGCTCCAGGAACGAGGCGCTCAGCGGCGAGTCGTCGCCCCGCAGCAGCCGTTCGGGCCTCCTCGCCATCGGCGCTCCTCCCGGTGGCCCACACGCCCTGCCTCCGTCGTACCACCCGAGGCTGGCCGCCGGAGCCGGAAACGGGTCAACGGCGGATCCCCGCGACGACGACCCGCCGACCCCTCGTGTCGTTGATCCGGCAGCGCCCAAGGTCGCCGCTGACCACGGTGGGGGCACCGACTCAACGAGGGGGGACGACGATGACCGCTCAGCGGGAGACCGTGCAGGTCGACCACGACCTGTTCCGCGCCGTGTACGACTCGCCCGCGGCACTGCCCGGCCGACACCGCTGGACCACCCCGGAGTCGGACGTCCGGCGACTGGAGAAGCTGCTCGGCATGCCGGCACGCACCATCGGCGCCCCGCTCTGGGTCAGCGGCGACGAACCCGACTGCCCGAAGTGCGGCCGACGGGTCACCTGGTACGACATCGTCTCGTCGGCGCTCTCCGGCCTGCACGACAAGACCATGATCGCCACCGTCATCCTCGGTGAGCACAAGTACGTCAACACCGGGATCCCGGACGCCATCGCCGGCGTGCGCTGCGCCGACTGCCACACCGCGATCGACGGCCTGCGCAGCTTCAAATGCCACAACTGGGCGTACGCCTTCGAGGCGCTGGAGGCCGTCCGCGAACGAATGGCCGGCCGTCCCGGGCCGACCTGAGCCGGCCGCGCGATCCCGAGCCGCGCGCGCTGCGGCTCAGTCGGCGAAGCGGCGGGCGGGGCGGCGACCGGGCGGGGAGGGCGGCTCCGGCCCGGGGTCCGGCACCGGCGGCATCGGTCGGGTGACCGGCTCGGCCCCGGTGATCCGCAGCGACTCACCGTGGTGCCACAGCTCGACCTCGGCGTCCGGGCCGGCGCCGGGCAGTTCGTAGCGGGCCTCGGCCGGAGTCAACGTGACTCGCAGCCGGTGGCCGCGCCAGCGCAGGCTGAACGCCAGCCGGTCGATCCGTCGCGGCAACCGGGGATCGAAGGAGAGCACGCCCCGGTCGTCGCGCAGCCCGCCGAAGCCCTGCACAAGCGTCAGCCACGCACCGGCCAGCGACGCCAGGTGCAGCCCGTCGGCGGTCTTGTCCCCCAGGTCCGCCAGATCCTGCAGGACCGACTCGGCGAACAGGTCGTACGCCAGATCCAGGTGCCCGACCTCGGCGGCCAGCACCCCCTGCGGGGCCGCCGACAGCGACGAGTCGCGGACCGTGCGGGCCTCGTAGTAGGCCAGGTTGCGGGCCTTCTCGGCGGCGCTGAACTCGCCGGGGCAGAGCTGCATGGCGAGCACCAGGTCGGCCTGCTTCACCACCTGCTTGCGATACAGCTCCAGATAGGGGAAGTGCAGCAGCAGCGGATAGTCGTCGTCGCCCGTGTTCGCGAAGTCCCACTCGGGCTGCTCGGTGAACCCGGCGGCCTGCTGGTGCACCCCGCGCTCGCTGTCGTACGGAACGGCCATCGCGTCGGCGGCGGACCGCCAGTGGGCGATCTCGTCGCCGTCCACGCCGAGTCGGCCGGCCAGGTCGGGGTGGCGCTCGGCGGCCTCCGCCGCGCCCCGCAGGTTGCGCCGGGCCATCAGGTTGGTGAACACGTTGTCGTCGACAAGCGCGGCGTACTCGTCCGGGCCGGTCACCCCGTGCAGGTGGAAGTCGCCCCCGTTCGACCAGTGCCCGAAGCCGTGCCAGAGCCGGGCCGTCTCCACGAGCAACTCCAGCCCCGCCTCGGCGAGGAACCGCTTGTCGTCAGTGGCGGCCAGGTAGCGCAGCACCGCGTCGGCGATGTCGGCGTTCACGTGCAGCGCGGCGGTGCCGGCCGGCCAGTAGCCGGAGCACTCCCGGCCGCCGATGGTGCGCCACGGGAACGTCGCGCCGGTCAGCCGTAGTTCCGCGGCCCGCTCGCGGGCCTCGGGCAGGTGGGCGTGCCGCCAGCCAAGCGCCGAACGGGCCACCGCCGGGGCCAGGTAGGTGAGCACCGGCAGGACGTAGGTCTCGGTGTCCCACAGGACGTGCCCGTCGTAGCCGTTGCCGGTCAGCCCCTTCGCCGCGATGGTCCGGCCGGAGTCCGGGCGGCCGGCCTGGATCAGGTGGAACATCGCGAAGCGGACCGCCTGCTGAAGCTCCGGGTCACCGTCGAGCTGCACGTCGGCGACCTGCCAGGCCGCGTCCAGGGCGGCCCGCTGGTCGGTGAGCAGCGCGTCGAAGCCGTCCGCGCGGGCCGCCTCGGCCTCGGCCACGACCAGGGCCGCCAACTCGTCGGCGGACGTGGCGTCGATCTCCGCCCACTCGTACGCCGCGAACTTCGTCAGCCGCAGCCGCTCCCCCGGGTGCAGCCGGTCCGCCACGGTCAGCCGAACCCGGTCCGGGGTGCGGTCACCGGTGACGGTGGCCGTGCCCGGCCCGTCCACCAGGTGGCTGACCGCGACCGCGACACGCTGACCGCTGCGTTCGGTGCGGTGCACAAGCACCCCGTCGAGGTCGGTCGCGCGGTACACCTCGGCGGTCAGCGGGTTGTCGGGCACCGACGCGGCCCGCGGATCGTCCGGGCGCTCCGGCACCGTCTCGTTGGCCAGCAGATCCGAGCAGACCCGCACCTCGACGGGGCCGTCCAGCGGCTCGACCTCGTACCGGACGGCGGCCACCGGGCGGCGCGGCAGGGACACCAACCGGGTGCTGCGGATACGCACCCCCCGCCCGGCCGGCGAGATCCACTCGGTTTCCCGGCGCAGCACGCCGGCGCGCAGGTCGAGCACCTGTTCGTGGCCGCGCAGCGTCCCGGTGCGGACGTCCAGCGGCTCGTCGTCGACCCAGAGCCGGATCAGCGCGGCATTCGGCGCGCTGATGACGGTGTCGCTCTCCTGCGGAAACGCGTACCCCTCCTCGGGGTAGCTCAGCTCGCGCCGCTCGTGGAAGCCGTTGACGTAGCTGCCCGGCATCCCGCACGGCGCACCCTCGTCGAGAACACCACGCCAACCGACCCATCCGTTGCCCACCGCGAAGATCGACTCAGTCTCGCCGAGCCGGTCCAGGTCGGCCTTGGTACGCCGAATCCGCCAGGTCTCGTCGTCCACCGATCCGCTGGCGGGCGGCGGTTGGTCGGTGGCCGAACTGGTGTGCACAAAGCCTCCTGTGGATGCCGACGTCCTCGACAAGCCAAGCAGAGCCGGCTGGACGAATCCTGGACGAAGGTCAGGAAGCCCGACCGACCTTCGACTGCTCCGTTGCCCTCTGCCGTGTTCCTAGGGTGTCCCCAAGGTGAACAGGGTATGAACGTGATGTGAGGTGATGCATGGCCGCCAACGGCAGCACGGATGTTCCAGAGATCAGCGCTGAGTGGTACCGCGACGTCGTCGACGCCGCCGCCAGCACCCCCGAGCCGGTGCAGTGGTTCGTCGGACACGCCACCGAGGGGGTGATCCTGCTACTCGGCGCGCTGCTGGTGATCGCCGCGCTGACCCGCCGGTCCGGCGGTCCGCACGACCGGGCGCTCGCCCTTGTCGCGCCGGTGCCAGCTCTCCTGGCGTACGCCGGCAGCGAATGGTTCAAGACCGTGGTGGACGAGGACCGCCCCTGTCGGACGGTCGGCCGGGCGATCATCGCGGGCGCCTGTCCACCCCCGGGTGACTGGTCGTTTCCCAGCAACCACGCCACCCTGGCCGGCGCGCTGGCGGTGACCACGCTCCTGCTCTCCCGCCGACTCGGCCTGGTCGCGCTGCCACTTGCCGCGTTGGGCGCCTTCTCCCGGGTCTTCGTGGGCGTGCACTACCCGCACGACGTGATCGCGGGCGTGCTGTTCGGCGCGCTGGTCGCCGTGGTGGCAACCCCGCTACTGGCCCGTCCGACCGCCGAGGCGCTGCGCCGTCGAACCGACCGCGCCGACCGCCCGGTCCCGAAACTGGCGAGCCGCACCCGCCCCTGAGCCAGCGGTCAGCCGGCCAGCAGGAGCGCGCCCACGGTGCCGAGCAGCAGGAACGGGCCGAACGGCAGGTGCGTGCTCCACCGGGCCCGACGCCCGGCCAGCAGGCCCACACTCACCAGCGCGGACAGCCCGAAGGCGAGCAGCAGCCCGAGGAGCAGCACCGGCCAGCCGTACCAGCCGAGTAGTGCTCCCACACCGAGCGCCAGCTTGGCGTCACCCAGCCCGAAGCCCCGTTGGCCCAGCAGCAGCGTGGTGGTGGCGAAGAACAGCGCCAGCCCCGCGCCGCTGAGGACGGCCGTCAACAGGTGCCCCGGCCCGCCGTCGAGGGCGGCGACGCCGAGCAGTAACCACGTCCCGGCCGCCGCCGGCAGGGTGAGCCGATCCGGCAACCGGTGCACGGCCAGGTCGACGAAGACCGCCGGGATCGTCCAGCCGAGCCACCAGGCCAGCGCCGGCAGCACACCGCCCGACGGACCGACAAGCGCCAGCAGCAGCACCGCGGTGAGCCCGGCCAACTCGACAGTGCCCGGCGGTGGGCCGACGGGTGCCCGGCAGTGCCCGCACCGGGCCGCCGGGCCCAGCGCGGGCCAGGGCCGGGTCAGGCCGATCGGCGCGCCGCAGGCGTCGCAGCCGGTCCGGTCCGGCCGGCCCGGAGGTACGGCGTAGCGCAGTGCGGCCATCCGCATCAGCGGGCTGACCGTGAGGAACGCGAGCACGGTCGGGACCCGGACGCGAGCCACGGCTGCGGCACGTGCCGCCGTTGGTGCGCGAGGCCCCGGGGACGACGACGTCGTCGTGTGCGCCGAGCCGGCGGGCGTCGTCGTGCTAGTCCCGGGTGCGGCCGCTGACGGGCGGGCGGGTGCCGTCGGGCCACCGGACGACGGGGGTGCCGGGCTCCGATCGGGTGGGTTTTCCCGACCGGGGACGGCCGCAGGGGGGCCGGTCAGCGCCATGTCACCGCCGGTGCGCCCCGGTGTTGCCCCGCAGCGGTGAACACGGATCGTGACGGAACGATCGCTACGGTGTAGCGGATGGCGCAGAAAGCGACCTGCCCGCCCGACCACCGGAGGACGCCGCCGACCGGTTCGGGGCCGGGCGGCCCGTCGGGTGGGGCAGGTCGCCCATCGGTCGACAACCGCGCCGGGATGCCGGGATCAGGCCGCGATGTCCCACTCCCAGGACCGGCGACGACACCCCGTCGGGCCGATCCGGCGCGACGCCGCGCGGCCACCGACGATCGCTCGCTCCGCCATCGCGCGGGATGCGGTACGGACACCCGCCACCACCACCTCTCATCACGCAGAGTATTCGGTTGAATTGCCTCTGTTGCATCGGCGAGCGTCAGCCTATGCTCGCCCCTTGGGTGTGACGCAAGCCTCACCTTCACCACCCGACGACACAGGACATTGCATTTGTAGAAGATCCGTAACGGTGAATGCAGAAGCGCAATGATCGGCTCCGGATGTGCTGATCCGGGCGCGCTTCCGCATGCCCTGCGGCGGTGATCCGTCACCACGCCGGGCGACCACGAGGAGGCTCGACGGTGCGCGGACGGCAGCTCAGACGAGCGGCAATCTGCCTGCTCGCGGTCGTGACAGCGGTGCCGGTCGCCGCCTGCGCCAACGGGCGGGAGGCCGTCGAAAGGCCGACGGCAGCCCCTGACGACGGGCAACGGGCAGCTTCCGACGCCGAACGGCGCGCCGCCGAAAAGGCGGCACTTGACGCGTATTCCGGATATCTCGCGGCCTCGCGGACGGCGAGCGGCCGCAGTGATCCGCGCGCGCCGGAACTGTCCCGGTTTCTCGCTGATCCACTTCTGACCCGGGTGCAATTGTCCATTCGAGACGCCAAGGAGCACGGTGCTGTGCGTACCGGGACGTTGAAGTCCGACCCGACCGTGACCGCCGTCAGCCTGGACGCGAACCCGGCCACCGTCGAGATCCAGGACTGCCTGGACCTGACCGGGTACCGGCTGGTCTACGCCAAGAACAAGCGCGTCGTCCCGGGCAGTGGGGGCGGCAGGCACCTCTCCACCGCCACGGCGACCCGATATCCCGACGGCCGCTGGCTGATCAACTCGGGCGCGTTGCACCGGGAGCAGCCGTGCTGACCCGGGCCTACGAGGACGCGGCGGCCCGTACCCCGGGGGCCTCGGCAGCTCGGCGGGCGCTCGCCGGCATCGGGCTCGCTCTCCTCCTGGTGGCCGGCACCACCCTGCCGGCCGCCGCCGCTCGGCGCGCCGGGCCAGGGGCGAGCTGCCCGCCCGACCAGCCCGACTGCAGCGTCTGGGACGACGAACCCGGCAACCCGGGCGGCCCCGGCGGTGGCGGCGGAGACGACGACGGCGACGACGGTGGCGGTGGCGGTGGCGGCGTGTGCCGGTGGGAGGGGCGGACCGTTCCCTGCTACGACGACCTCAAGGGGTGGTTCAACAGCGGCGACGGCTGCTACTACGAGCTGGCCGAGCCGCAGGAGGAGGCGCCCGAGGGTCAGCACTGGTACACGCGGACCTGCAACGGTGACGGCATCGGCAACATCACTGTGGTGTTGCGGGAGCCGCCGCCCGGCTTCGGCGCGCCGCCCAACCCGGAGGAGTTGGCCCGACGCGCCCTGGCGACGATCACGCTGCACCCGGCGCCGCTTGCTGTCGCACCCCGCAAGGCCAACGGCCCCGGTCTGGTCGGCCTGCCGGTGTGGATGTGGTCCGAGCAGGATCCCAAATACTTCGGCCCGATTCCCGCGCACGCCGAGGACCGGGACGTGATCGTCCGCATCACGGCGGAGGTCGACCAGATCGTCTGGGACATGGGCAACGGCGACCAGGTGTCCTGCCCCGACGCCGGCACCGCGTACGAGGCGACGAACAAGGACCTGGCCGGCCGCACCTCCCCGGACTGCGGCTACGACAAGGGCTACCAGAGGGCCGACACCTACGACATCACCGCCACCACGCACTGGAAGGTGACCTGGAGCGGCGGTGGACAGAGCGGAGTGATCCGGGTGACTCGGAACAGCGGCATCGTACGGATCCGGATCAACGAACTACAGGTGGTCACC
The DNA here is from genome assembly GCF_040639415.1 of Micromonospora sp. NPDC023888. NCBI lineage: Bacteria > Bacillati > Actinomycetota > Actinomycetes > Micromonosporales > Micromonosporaceae > Micromonospora > Micromonospora sp. NPDC023888. The sequence continues at coordinate 159,578 of NZ_JBEZZW010000007.1, forward strand.
CGATGAGCCTCGCGACGCGCAACGGAACCGGGTCGGTGGACGCACCTGTCAACCCGCCCAAGGTGGTTCGGCAACGTCGGGTCCGCCCCGGGTTGCTCGGTCTCGCCGTACTCCTGATCGCCCTGGGTGGGCTGGGCTCGGCGTTCGCGGTCACCTCGGTCCGGGCCACCGGCAGCTATCTCGCTGTCGCCCGGCCGGTGGAGGTGGGCCGGGAGCTCAGCGCCGCCGACCTGATCACCGTGCAGGTCGCCGGCGGTCAGGGGCTGCGGCCGGTGCCCGCCGGCCGGCTCGACGAGGTGGTCGGCAAACGGGCCGCGGTGACGCTGGTCCCGGGCACCCTGCTCACCCTGGGGCAGGTCACCGACGATCCGCTGCTCGGCCCCGACCAGCAGCAGATCGCGCTCGGCCTGAAGACCGCCCAGGTGCCGGCCCGTCAACTGCACCCCGGGGACAAGGTCCTGCTGGTGAGCACCCCGGACCGCAGCAACACCGGGGACCCGGCCGCCGCCGGCACCAGGTTCCCGGCCACCGTGATCGACATGGTCAGCCCCGCCAACGACGACAAGGTGCTGTATCTGGCGCTGCCCACCCGGGACGTGCCAGCGGTGGTGGCCCTCACCGCGCAGGCTCGCATCGCCGTCGTGCTCACCGAAGCGGCCTGAGCATGGCGATCATCGCGCTGGTGTCCGCGAAGGGTTCGCCCGGCGTCACGACCTCCGCGCTCGCCTGCACGCTGGCCTGGCACCGACGGCTGGTACTCGCCGAGTGCGACCCGGCCGGCGGCTCGATCCTCGCCGGCTACCTCGGCGGCCAGCTCGACGGCCCCCGCGGCATCGGCGAACTGGCCGTCGGGGAGCTGCGCGACGGCAACCTGGAGACCGCGTTCTGGTCGCAACTCGTCGACCTGGACGCACCCCGCCGGGAACGACTGCTGCTGCCCGGGCTCGTCGACCCGGCCCAGGGTGGCAGCGTCACCCCGCTCTGGCAGCGGTTCGCCGACTACTTCACCGCCCTCGACCGCGGCACCCCCGGCTACGACGTCCTTGTCGACTGCGGCCGGTTGCACGTGACCGGGCCACCGTGGCCGGTGCTGCGGGCGGCCTCGGTGGTGCTGCTGGTGACCCGGGCGCAACTGCCGGACCTCTCCGGCACCCGCGCGGTGGTCACCGCGATCGAACGCGACTTCGCCGAGCACCGGGTGCCACCCGGCACCCTGCGGCTGCTGCTGGTCGGCGGCGGACACGGGCGAGCCGAGATCAGCCGCGCCCTGAAACTACCGGTCATCGCGCGGCTGCCACACGATCCGCGTACCGCCGGGGTGCTCGCCCTGGGCGGGACCGTACGGACCGGACGGCCGCTGATGCGCGCGGCCGCCGCGTTGGAGGTGCCGATCGGCGCACTCCTGGAGCGGCGGCAGGCCCGGCTGGCGTGGCCCGTGCAGCAGGAGGTCCCGGATGCGGTTTGAGCCGGTCTCCACCGATCCTCGCCAACAGCCGCCCAGCGCGACCTCCACCGAGCCGCCGCTGGCCGTGCCGAACGGCCGGCACCACCAGTCCATGCCGACGCCGCAGCCGATGCCCGCGGCCGCACCGCAGCCGGCATCGTCGCCGCGACCTCGGATGGACTTCCAGGTGGTCCGGGAGCTCCGCCGGGAACTCACCGAACGGCTCACCCTCTGGCAGCGCGGCCGGGAGTTCACAGTCGACGAAGAGGACACCGAGCGGGCCCGGCTGGCCGTCCGGGTGGTCGCCGAGTACGCGGACTTCGTCCGCCGGGCCGGCACCCCGATGGCCGCCGACGAGGAACGTCTGCTGCTCGACCAGGTGACCGCCGAGCTGGTGGGGCTCGGTCGGCTACAGACGCTGCTTGTCGACGACACCATCGAGGAGGTGCACATCCTCGGCTGCGACCAGGTGCGCATCACCCGGCACGGCGGTGGGGTGGACTGGGCCGAACCGATCGCCGACAGCGACGCCGAACTGGTGGAGATCCTCCAGGCGGCGGCCCGCCGGGCGGGCGCGACCGAGCGGTCGCTGTCCACCGTGAAGCCCACCCTCGACCTGCAACTGCCCGACGGCAGCCGGCTGGCGGCGGTGTTCCTGGTCAGCCACCGCCCGTACGCGGTGATCCGCAAGCACAACACCCTGGACGTGAGCCTCGACGACATCGCGGGGACCCGGGGCGACCTCGACGAGATGATCGACCCGCTGCTGCGCGACTTCCTGCGCGCGGCGATGCGCGCCGGGTTGAACATCATGGTCGCCGGGTTGGCCGGTGCCGGCAAGACCACGATCATCCGGGCGTTGATGAACGAGATCCCGCCCGACGAGCCGTACGTGCTGCTGGAGGAGAGCCGCGAACTGCTGCCGGCCCGCCGCCGGGAGCGGCACCGGGCGGTGATGAGCTTCGAGGCCCGGGAGGGGCACGGCGAGCGCGGCTTCGACGGCCGTCCGGCCGGTGAGGTGACAATCGCCGACCTGATCCCGCTGTCGCTGCGGATGGGCGTGTTGCGGATCATCGTGGGTGAGGTGCGGTCCCGGGAGATCGTGCCGATGCTCCAGGCGATGACCACCAGTCGGGGCTCGATGTGCACCATCCACGCCCGCTCGGCCGCCGGGGTGGGCGAACGGATCGTCGAGCTGGCGCTGGCGCACGGCCGCGAGATGACAGTCGACCAGGCCCGCCGGATGGCCGGCAACGCCCTCGACCTGATCGTCTACGTCACCATCGAGGACGAGACCGCCATCGGCGGGCGTAAACACCGGTTCGTCTCCCACGTGGAGGAGGTGATCGGGGCCGGCGAAGCCGGTCGGATCACCACCACCACTGTCTTCGGGCCCGGCCCGGACGGCCGGGCGGTCCCCCGGCACCTACCGGAGCGGGTCCGCGACCAGTTGCTGCGGGTGGGGTACGACGCGCGGTTGCTGACCCGGTGGGTCGAGGCTGGCGCCGGTGCCTGGCGACGACCCCGGCAGACCCGACTGGCCCGGCGGTGACCTGATGCTGAGCAGCCTGGAGTTGATCGCGGTGGTCTCCGGGGCCGCCTGTGTGGCCGGGTTGCTGTTGGCCGTGGTCGCCCTGGTCGGCACCCGCCGACCCCCCGGGCCTCGTCCGGGAGGCGGGCAGGGTCTGGGTCGACTGTGGCGCGGGCCGGGTGCCACTCCCGGCGAGCAGCGGGCCTACCAGATGCTGCTTGTCGCAGCGCTTGGTGCCGGCGCACTGGCGTTCCTGCTGACCGGGCTGCCGGTGGTGGGCCTGCTGGTGGCGGTGGCGGTGCCCGGCACCCCGTGGCTGTTCGGGGTGGGCAAGGCCGAGCAGAAGGCGATCGCCCGGATCGAGGCGGTCGGCGAGTGGACCCGCCGGCTCAAGGACGTCTCCGGCACCGGGCAGGGCCTCCAACAGTCGATCATCGGCACGATCGGCAGCGTGCCACCCGGGATCGAGGAGGAGGTACGGCTGCTCGCGGCCCGCCTACAGGCCGGCTGGACGGCCCGTTCCGCGCTGCTGGCGTTCGCCGACGAGATCGCCGACCCGGTCTGCGACCAGGTGGTGGCGGCGCTGATCCTGCACCTCTCGGACCGGGGCGAACGACTGGGTGACGTGCTCGGCTCGATCGCCGGCGCGGCATCCGCGGAGGTGGCCACCCGTCGGGAGATCGAGGCCAAGCGGACGCAACCCCGGTTCGCGGTCCGCTTCCTCACCGGCATGACCCTGGCCACCCTGGCGTACGGGCTGTTCAACACCGAATACATCAAGCCGTACGGCACCCCGGCGGGTCAGGTGGTGATGGCCGCCCTCGGCGCGGCCTTCATCGGCCTGCTGGCCTGGGTGCGGTCGATGAGCCAGCCACAGCGGCCGTCCCGGTTCCTGCCGGCGCCCGACCCCGCCGAGGTGATCGCATGATGCTGAACTGGCAGCTCGCCATGGCGGTCTGTGGTGGTGCCGGCATCGGGCTGGGCGTGTTCCTGGTGGTCCGGGAACTGGTGCCGGCGACCCCGGCGCTCGGTCCGGCGCTGCGCCGGCTGCACCAGCCGCCGGGCACCGGCCGGGTCGCCACTCCCGCCTCCCGGCGGCTGGACTCGCTGACCGGGCTGTCCCGCTGGCTACGTCCGCCGCACCGGCAGCTCGCCCTGATCGGCCAGACCCCCGAGCAGTACGCGCTGTCGGTGCTGCTCTCCGCACTGATCGGGCTGGCCACGCCGACTCTGCTCGGGGTGGCGCTGCTGGTGCTCGGCATTTCGTTTCCGCTCGTCGTACCGGTGCTCGGCAGCCTCGGCCTGGCACTGATGGGCGGGCTGCTGGCACACCGGGCCGTACTGACCAAGGCCGAGGCCGCCCGGGACGAGTTCCGGGCGGCCGTCTGCACCTACCTCGACCTGGTGGCGTTGCAGCTCTCCGCCGCGCACGGGCCGGTGCAGTCGCTGGAGCGCGCGGCGGCGGTCTGCGACGGCTGGGTGTTCGACCGGCTCCAGGAGTCGCTGCGGATCGCCCAGATGCAGATGCACGCGCCCTGGGACGAGCTGCGCGACCTCGCCGACAAGATCGGCATTCCGGAGCTGGGCGATGTCGGCGCGATCATGCGCTCCTCCGGCAGCGAGGGGGCGCAGGTGCACGAGACCCTGCGCAGCCGGGCCGACTCGCTTCGCGACCAGATCCGCACCGACAACCTCGCCCGCGCCGAGGGGGTCACCAGCCGACTCGACATCCCGGGCGCACTGCTCGTCTTCGTGCTGCTCGGTTTCGTCGTCTATCCGTTCATCGCCCGTATCTGACCCGTCCCGAAGGAGTAGGCAATGTCCATCCTCAGCTACCTGCACGTCGTGCTGACGACGCGCCTGGCCGAGCTGCGCCACGACGGCGAGCGCGGCGACAGTCCGGTGCCCACCGCGGTGATCATCTTCGGGCTGGTCTTCGTGGCGACGGTCGTCACCGGCCTGGCCCTGAACCGGGCCAACAGCTGGATGACGAACATCCCGACCTTCACGAACCCGGTCCCGTAGCAACCGACATGAGTCGAGCCAGGTACCCGAGGTGGCGCCGGGCGGTCACCGCCACCCGGCGCCGACTCGCGGGCGACGACCGGGAGCGGGGCGCCAATCCGGTGGAGCTGGCCGTGATGATGCCGCTGATCCTGGTGCTGCTCTTCGCCTCGGTCCAGGTCGCGGCCGTCTTCCTGGCCCGCACGACCGCGTTGCACGCCGCGCAGAGTGGTGTCAACGCGCAGCGGCCCTACCAGGCGTCGGACGGTGCCGGGGTGTCCAGCGCCATCGGATTCCTCCAGGCCGCCGGTGGCTGGCTGGTGGGCTGGGACAGCGACGGCCCGACCTGCGTGATCATCGACGACGCCGAGGTCACCTGCACGGTGAGCGGCCGGTCCCTGTCGGTGGTGCCGGGCGTGGACTTCGCGGTACAGCAGACCGCCCACGGCACGGTGGAGAGGGTGACCCAGCCATGAACCGCACCGCCGAACGGGGTTCGGTCTCCATCGAGGTGGCGGTGCTCGCCCCCGCGTTCATCGCGCTGATGGTGCTTGCCGGTGTCGCCGGGCGTACCGCCGTGGCGGCGGAGGCGATCGAGGCCGCGGCGCACGACGCCGCCCGCGCCGCGTCGATCTCCCGGGACTCGGTCACGGCCCGGGAAGCCGCGCTGGAGGCCATCGAGGATCAGCTGGACTGGCGCGGATTGGCCTGCGCCAACGAACTGGAACCGGAACTCACCGCCAGGGTGGGCGGCAACCCCATCAGCTTCGCCGACGCTTTCACCAGCACGATCGGTGCGGACGCGACGGTCACGGTGACGCTTGTCTGCCTGGTGTCGTTCCGGGACATCTCGCTCGACATCCTGCCCGGGATGCCGGACGAGCGGCAGATCAGAGCGACCTTCACCTCGCCGCTGGACCGTTACCGGGGTCGGCAGTGACCGCCGCGACCGCCCGACGCACCCACTCGGGCGAACACGGCCGGGTGAGCATCTTCCTGGCGGTGACGATGATCGGCGTACTGGCCATCGTGGGTCTCTCCTTCGACGGCGCCGGCCAGCTCCGCACCCTGCAACGTGCCGAGAACCTGGCCGCCGAGGCTGCCCGCGCCGGTGGTCAGGCCATCGACCGGGGGGCCGCGATCGATGGCCGGCCGACGCGGATCGACAAGGACGCGGCGCTGGTGGCGGTCGCCAACTACCTGAACGCCGCCGCGGGCACCAGCGGCCACACAGTGAGCTTTCCCGAGGTCGCCGGCGAGACCCTGATCCGGGTCACCGTCACGATCACCTACAACCGCTCGATGCTCGGACCCTTCGTCGGCGAGCAGACGGTCACCGTCACCGGTGATGCGACAGCGCGCGCCATCACCGCAGCAGCACCGTAGGAAGGAAGGCAGCCATGCCCGTATCGGCTGGGTCCGTCGTACGGCGGACCGGACGCGTCATCACCGGCCTCGGCGCACTGGCCGTGCTCTGCGCGCTGCTGGTCGGCGCGCCGATCGCACTGCTGGCCTTCGCCGGCAATCCCCTGCCTGATCACCTTCCCACCCTGGCCGAGATCGGCACCGCGCTTACCAGCCGGGACGACGGTCAGCTCTTCCTGCGGGCACTGGCGGTGGCCGGCTGGTTCGGCTGGGCCACGTTCGCCTTCTCCGTCCTCGTCGAGCTGGGGGCGCAGAGCCTGCGCCGCCCGGCGCCGAAGCTGCCCGGGATGGGTCGCCAGCAGAAGGCCGCCGCGGCACTGGTCGGCTCGGTGGCGCTGATCCTCGCGGCCAGCCCGGCCGCCGCCAGCGCCGCGGCGGTCTACGGCGCCCCGGTGTACGCGAGCGCCGACGCTGCGACCGCCGCCACCCTGGCCGCGCCGACCCGGGTGGGCGCGACGCCCGACACGGCAGCCCCGCTGGCGCGGAGCGGGCTGGTCGGCCGGGCCGGGACAGGGTTCGCCGCACCCGGTGGCTCGACAGCCGACGACGGGGCCGCGCCGGTGTACCGGGTGGCGCGGGGCGACTACCTCGGCGAGGTGGCCGAGCGTTACCTGGACGAGTTCGGCGACTACCGGCAGCTCGCCAAGCTCAACAAACTCGACGACCCGGACCGGATCCGCCCGGGTCAGCTACTCCGACTGCCGACGGAGGCCGCCGACCAGGGCGCCCGGCAGCACGCCACCGGACGGCTCGTCGACCGGCCCGCGGCACCGAAGCCGCCCGCGCCCCGGCCGGCGCCCGAACGGACCGCGCCGCAGCGGCCGGCCCCAACACCACCCAGCGGTACGGATTCGGCAGGCCAACCACCCGCGATGACCGTCGGCGCAGCCCGAGCCAGCACCGAGGACCGGGTGAACCGACCGCTCGCCGTCTCGGCCGTACTTGCCGTGGCGAGCATTGTCGGCGCTCAGATCGGTGCGGTCCTGGGGCTACGCCGTCGCCCGGCCACCGCCGGCGCGGCTCCCCGGTTGGCCGCGTCCGGCCGCCGCCCCCGGGGCGGTGCCGCCCGGAGCACCGGCGGGAACCCGAGCCGGGGCAGCGGCGCGGCGCGGATCGGTGGTGGGGCGGCGGGAAGTGGCGCCGCCTGGGCCGCAAGTCGGGCAGCCGCGGCCCTCGAAGCGCCAGCGACACGTGACGACGACGGCGCGGCACCGAACGGCAGCGGGGCGACGCCCGCCGATCCGCCGGGCTGGGGTGGCGACGACGGCTGGGTTGGCGGCAGCGCCGACGGCGGACTGTTCGACGGCGGGCACGGCCTGGACTCGGTCGCGGACGGCCCGTCGGTCGGCCGCCACCGACGTAGCTGATCCGAACGCCGAGCGCGGGCCGCGGATCAGGGCAGGCGGGTCTGGAGTACGCCGTTCTGGATCCGGGTGGGCAGGATCTGCTGGTCGTTGCCGGAGGGCCCCTGCACGACCTCGCCGCCGTTGAGCCGGAACGCGCTGCCGTGCCACGGGCAGACCACGCAGGCGTGGCCGTCGATCTCCTGCACCTCGCCCTCGCCGAGCGGCCCGCTCTGGTGCGGGCAACGCTCCAACATCACTGTCACCTCGTCACCGTGCCGGTAGAGGATCACCGAGATGTCGTCGTCCACCTCCCGGGTGATCAGGGTGCGCTGCGGCAACGTCGCCATGTCGGCGAGCGAGTGCCAGCCGTCGGTCATCCGGCGCAACTCGGAGATGCTCTGGTTGACCTGCGCCCCCTGCTTGTACGCGAGGTGACCACCGATGTACGCCCCGAGGCTCACGGTCGAGAGCCCGAGGAAGCCGAGCGCGCGGCCGACGCTGTGCCGACCGGACAGCCGTGCGGCCAGCGAGCCGGCGTACAGCGTCAGGCCGACGGTGTTGGCGGCGGCGTGCACGAGGCCGACCCGGCGCTGGTCGCGGGCTAGTGCCGCCCAGTCGTTCAGCCCGGCGACCGCCGCCGGCAGTGCGCTGGCGGTGCCCAGGCCGACAAGCACGGTGGCGGGTCGACGTTGTCCGGGCATGAGGTCCAGCACGGCGGCGCTGATCCACGCGCCGACCGGCACCTGCACCATCGCCGGGTGTAGTGGATGGCCGAGGGTCACCCCGTGCAGCAGGTCCCGCAGCCGCCGCGGACGCAGCGTGCTCAGGACGACGCGCTGCAACCGGTCACCGGCCCGGTCCAACTGGGACGCCTGCTCTACTTTCGTCAGAAGTGCTCGCACGGGTACCGACTTCCCGGCGGAGAGGGTCGCAAACCGGTCTCGAGCGACAAATTCGTCACCGAGCGCGATCTCGCGGTTGCTGTCCGGCCGACCGTACGCCTGGCCGGAACACGGCACCACGTGCAAGATCGACGGGGATTGTGGGCGCGGGGTGGGGCGGGCATGCTGGGTTGATGGGTGTGCGGGTGGAGCGTGCCGGGCCGGTCACCACTGTCGTGCTCGACCGGGTGGCCGCTCGCAACGCCGTCGACGGGCCGACGGCCCGGGCACTCGCGGACGCCTTCCGCGCCTTCGACGCCGACCCGGACGCGGCGGTGGCCGTGCTCTGGGGGGCCGGTGGCACGTTCTGCGCCGGAGCCGACCTCAAGGCCCTCGGCACGCCGAGCGGTAACCGGGTCGAGCCGGAGGGCGACGGCCCGATGGGTCCGACCCGGATGACGCTCAGCAAACCGGTGATCGCGGCGATCTCCGGGTACGCGGTGGCGGGCGGGCTCGAGTTGGCGCTCTGGTGCGACCTGCGGGTCGCCGAGTCCGACGCGACGCTCGGGGTGTTCTGCCGCCGCTGGGGGGTGCCGCTCATCGACGGGGGCACCGTGCGGTTACCCCGGTTGATCGGCGAGAGCCGGGCCATGGATCTGATCCTCACCGGCCGGCCGGTGCCGGCGGAGGAGGCGTACTCGATGGGGTTGGTCAATCGGCTGGTGCCGCCCGGCCAGGCGCGGGCCGCGGCCGAGGAGCTGGCGGCGGCGATCGCCCGGCACCCGCAGACCTGCCTGCGCAACGACCGGGCGGCGCTGCTTGCCGGCGGCGGTCGGGGCGAGCCGGAGGCGCTGGCGACCGAGTTGGCGTACGGGATGGATTCGCTCGCCACCGACGCGGCGGCCGGCGCGGCCCGGTTCGTCGCGGGCGAGGGGCGGCACGGCACGATGCCGCCGGGAGGAGTGCACCTCCCGGCGGCATCCGGTGCGGGTCAGGTCAGTTGCGGTTGATGGTGAAGGTCGTGGTGGGGTTCTGGATGTCCACCGCGTTGTTGCTCAGCCGCAGGTTGGTGAAGGTGACCGACCCGACGGCCGGCCCCTGCCCGGCCTCCGGCATCGGGTTGGCCCAGATGGCGAAGCCGGACTTGGCGTCGTAGGCGTCACCACTCTTGCGCGCCCCGCTGATCGAGACGTTCGTGAAGACCGTGTCGGTGATGGGGTTCTGCGGCTGCCCGCCGACGTAGTTGGTCTGGAACATGATGCCGCTGTAGGTCGGATCGACGATGTCGACGTCGCTGACCCGGATGCCCTGGAACACCTTCGAGGCGGAGAAGACCCAGATCGCCGGGAAGGTCTGCCCGCCCCAGAAGTGTCCACCGGCCCGGACGATCGAGATGTTCTCGAACCGGGTCGGCGGGCTAGCGCCGAAGCCGTTCATCGGGTAGCCGAAGTCGAGCGAGCTGATGGTGATGCCGGAGTAGACGAGCGTGTCCGCGATGTAGATGTTGCGGAACGTGTTGCCGTAGCCGCCGTAGACGGCCACACCGGCGGCCCGCCAGGTCAGGGTCGAGGACAGGTTCTCGTAGATGTTGTCCCGCATGTCCGCGCCGCCCGCGTCGATCGCCGAGAACAGCGCGAAGCTGTCGTCGCCGGTGGCCCGGGCGTCGTTGTTGCTGACCAGGTTGTTGGTGCTGCCGTTGGTCATGTTGATGCCGTCGGCGAACAGGTTGCGGATCCGCGAGTTCTTGATCGTCATGTAGTCGGTGTTGGCGCCCCAGTAGAGGCAGACCTGGTGCTCGGCCCAGATGTTGTCGATCACGATGTTCGACACGTTGGCGAAGTCGAACACCTTGCCCGGGCCGTCGATGCGCGAGGTGTAGTTGCCGAAGTAGGCGAAGTTCGCGAACGACGATCCAGCCGCCGAGTTCTCGGCCCGGAAGCCGATGTCGGTGTTGTCCTGGCCGGAGGGGGCGTTGAACCGGGTGTACCAGGGCCCGGCGCCGGTCACCTTGACCGCCTTGCCGTACACCTGGAACTTCGACGAGGTGGAGTAGTTGCCGGCGGGCAGGTACACCCCGATCAGGTTGCCGGTGGTGTCCATCCGCACCCGGTCCAGGGCGTTCTGCACGTCCTGGTGGGTGAAGCCGGCCGGCGTCGCGTAACGGGCCGAGTCCGGGTTCGCGATCGGCGAGACCTGCTCGGTGTTGATGAAGTCGATGGCGTAGTTGGTGGTGTTGGCCGCGTCCTTCTGGAGGCGGATCTTGCTGCCGGCCGGCACTGTCGAGTTGAGCATGACGTTGGCTTCGTCGTAGATGTGCCGCGGCCCGCCCGCGCTCGGCGAGTTGCCGGGGCTGGTCTCGTTGCCGTAGAGCCAGGCGTAGCGGGACGTCAGGTCGATGGCCTTGTGGAACGTGCCGTTGACGTAGACGTTCAGCGTCGAGTTGATCCCGCCGCCGCCCGACGCGTCCGGGATGGAGAAGCGGGTGACAAGCGTGTTGGTGCTGGCCCGGGTGGTGAACTCGACGTAGCTACCGGTCGAGTTGAGGGTCACCGCACGCCGGCCGGACGCCTCGCCGGCCAGGTCGCCGACCTCCCGGTTCGGCCCGACGACGCTGGCGCCGCCGCCGACCGCGCCGTCCTCGGCCTCGTACATGTCGTACGGCATGTTGGCGCCGCGACCGACGAAGAGCGGACGGTCACTTGAGTTGTTGCCCTGCTTGACCGGCAGTTCGTTGCTGTCGGCGGCGAGCACGACCCGGACGGTGTACTTGCCGTTCGCGGCAGTCCAGGTGCCCAGGTTGACCGGGCCGACGGTGGCCCCGGCGTTGATCACGCCCGAGTACGAGCCGGTCAGGGTACGCACCACGGTGCCCGATTCGTTGAGCACGGTGAGCGTGATGCCGTGCGACCCGGACGCGGACGCCACGCTGCCGGCGTTGCGGATCGACACGGAGAAGGTGACAGTGTTGCCGGCCGACGGGTTGCCCGGCGACCAGGCGACCGCCGAGGCGACCAGGTCACTGGTGGCGACCGGGCTCACCACCAGCGGGCTCGGGTTGGTGTAGCTGTTGTTGGTGTCGTCCTGCTCGACGACGGCGTTGCTCTCGTCGACCTTCGCGCTGAGCGGGTAGCTGCCCGCGTCCCGGGTGCCGATGCTGGCGCTGACAGTGGTCGAGGCGCCGGCCGCGAGGCCACCGACCGACGCGGTGCCGACCCGGGTGGAGCCCAGGTAGAAGTTGACGTTCGTCGCACCGGAGGCCGCCGAGCCCGCGTTACGCACGGTCGCGGAGAGCGTGATGGTGCTGGTCTCCACGGGAGCGGACGGGCTGAACGACATGCCGGTCACGGTCAGGTCCGGGTTCGGCGCGGGGGTGCCGAAGACCTGGAACTCGGCCACCTGACCGGCCGGGGCGCCGGTGTTCGAGGCGATCGAGAGCCGGACGTCGGCGGCCGCGCCGGAGACCGGGATGGTCACCGTGTTGCCGCTGCCCGGGCTGAAGGAGTAGTTCGCCGCGCCCACCAGCGTGGTGAAGGACGACGAGCCCTGGTCCCGGCCGAGCACCGTGATGTTCTGCGTCCGCGCACCCCAGGCCGAGTCCGGGTTCAGTTTCACCACGACCTGGCTGAGGCTGGCGTTCGCGCCGAGCTGCACTGTCAACGTGCTCGGGTTGCCGTTGCCCTCCCAGTAGGTGGCCACGTTGTTGTCGTTGGCGTTTGTCGCCACGAACGTGTGCACGAACCCGGAGGCGGTGATCGGCTTGCCGACCGCCAGGTTGCTCCCGGTGGGCGGGTTGCCGGTGCCGGTGCGGGTCACGGAGTTGCTGTTCGCCGACTGGTTGCCGGCCGCGTCCCTGGCCCGCACGTAGTACGAGACGGTGGCGCTGTCCGGCTGACTGTCGGTGTAGGTGAGCGTCGAGCCGTTCACGCTGCCGCGCAGCGCGCCGCCGGCGTACACGTCGTAACCGGTGACCCCGACGTTGTCCGAGGACGCGGACCAGGTGAGCCGGATCTGCCCGCTGGCCGGCTGGGTGTACGCCAGGTTGCCGGGAGCGCTGGGGGCCTGGGTGTCGGTGCTGCCGGTGGCGCCGTACACCTCGACCTCGGAGAGCTGCGCGGCCGGCCAGCCGGTGTTGCCGGTGACCTGCACCCGTACGTAGCGGGTGCTGGCGGCGGTGAAGCTGACGGTCGCGGTGTTGCCGCTGGCCGGGTTGAAGGTGTAGCCGGCGGACGCCTTCAGGGTGCTGAAGGACGAACCGTTCGTGGAGCCGAGCACCGACAGCGTCTGGGTGCGGGTCTGCCAGTCCGACGACGGCGGCAGCTTGAGCACCACCCGGTCGACGCTGACCGTGGCGCCCAGGTCCGCCTGGATCCACTGCGGGAACGCGTTGTTGGCGCTCTCCCAGTAGGTCGACGCGTTGCCGTCGTTGGCGTTGCCCGCCACGTAGTTCTGGTTGTAGCTGCTGGCGGTCATGGTGGCGGACAGCCCGGCGAGCAGGGCCGCGCGGGCGGACCCGGCCGGGGCCGGAGCCGGCGTGGCCGCCGGTGCCGCGGTCGCGGGGGTGAGGGCGGGGACCGCGGCGAGGAGCAGTCCGGCGAGCGCGCCGGCGAGCAGCCGCCGACGGGCCGGCAGTCGGCCGGCTTGGTGGGCTCGGTGCGGGGTGCCTCGGGTGGGGCCGTTTCTCGACATGGGTGGCTACACCTCTTTCGGGGGTGGTGTGGGTGCGTTGCCCGGTGACGGGTGCAGGGGTACGCCCGTCGTGCCGCGACAGGTGGGGGACGGTGCGGTGTGGAACGGGTGCGGGTGGGGCCGGTGCCGCGCTGCGCCGGACGCCCGACCGGTGGCCCCCGCCCGGCTCGGGCGGGGGCCGTCGGCCTAGCTGGAGTAGACCTCGAACTCGCTGAGCTGACCGGCGGGCCAGCCGGTGTTGCCGGTGACGGTCAGCCGCAGGTACCGCTGGCTGGTCGCCGTGAAGGTCACGGTGACCGTGTTGCCGCTGGCCGGGTTGAAGGTGTAGCCGGCGGACGCCTTCAGGGTGCTGAAGGACGAGCCGGTGGTGGAGCCGAGCACCGCCAGCGTCTGCGTACGGGTCTGCCACGCCGACGACGGTGGGAGTTTCAGGACGACCCGGGACACCGTCCGGTTGGTGCCCAGGTCCACCGTCAGCGACTGCGGGAAGGCGTTGTTGGCGCTCTCCCAGTAGGTGTTGGCGTTGCCGTCCACCGCGTTGGATCCGGCATACACGTCGGAGTGGCTGGTCTCGGTGACCGACCGTCCGGCCGCGAGGTTGCCACTGGGCGGGGGCGTGGTCGGCGGGGCGGTGGTCGGCGGCGCCGTCGTCGGGGGTGCGGTGGTCGGCGGCGGTGTGGTGGCGGTGCCGCCGTACACCTCGATCTCGCTGAGCTGGGCGGCCGACCAGCCGGTGTTGCCGGTGACGCTCACCCGGATGTAGCGGCGGTCACCGGAGGGGAGCCCGATCGAGACGGTGTTGCCGCTGCCGGGGTCGAAGACGCGGCCGGCGGACGACGCCAGTGTGGCGTACGACGACCCGTCGGTGGAGCCCAGCACCGACAGGGTCTGGGTGCGGCGTTCCCAGCCGGCGGGCAGCTTGAGCACCACCCGGTCGACCGAGCGGGCCGAGCCCAGGTCCACCGTCAGGGACTGCGGGAAGGCGTTGTTGGCGCTCTCCCAGTAGGTGCCCGCGTTGCCGTCCACGGCGTTGCCCGCCGTGTAGTTCTGGTTGGTGCTGGTCGCGGTCGTCGACCGGTTCAGCGCCAGGTTCCCGCCGGTGGGTGGCGGCGTGGTCGGCGGCGGCGTGGTCGGGGGTGCGGTAGTGGGCGGCGCGGTGGTGGGGCCGGTGGTCGGCGGGGTGCTGGGGCCGCCACCCCACCGCGGCTCCGGCCACGGCCCGCAGTACGGGGTCGACGTGTACCAGCCGGAGTTACCGCTGCCCTGGGTGATCTGGAAGCCACTGCCCACGCAGTTGTGCATCGGGTTGCTCTGCGCGATGTTCGTGGCCCGCACGTTCGTGAAGGACACCTGGCTGGGTGCCTGCACCTGGAGCGCGTACGTGCCGGCGCCGTCGATCCGCACGTTCGTGAGGTTGATGCCGCTGGTCTGGCCCTCGATCCAGTGCAGCGCCGCGTACGAGCTGTCCAGGATGTCGGTGTCGGTGATGTTGATGGTGGCCTGCTGGAACGCCTCGTTGAGGGCGGAGAACCAGATCGCCCCGACGCCGAAGTTCCAGTTGTAGTCCGAGTTGCCGTTGCGGATCAACGTGTTCCGGGCGACCGTCCAGGTGCCCCGGACCGCTGTGTCGCCCTGCACACCCGGGTAACGGTTCGCGACGTGGATGCCGCCGCCGTTGGTGACCGAGTCGGCAGTCACGTTATCGGTGATCTTGATGTCCCGGCCGCCGTAGCTGACCAGGTGGTTCGCCAGCAGGGTCACCCCGATGGTGTTGTGGTCGAAGGAGTTGTTGACGTTCGGCACGCTCTGCGCCCACATCGCCAACGCGTCGTCGCCGGTGTTGCGGACGAACGTGTTCGTCACCGTCGAGTTGGTCACGCCGGTGTGGAAGTTCACCCCGTCCGCGGTCTGGTCCAGGATCCGACTGTTGCGGATGGTGAAGTTGTCCATCGGGCCGTCCATCCACGCCCCGACCTTGGTGTTCTCCAGCCACAGGTTGTCGACCACCGAGTTGGTCATCGCCCCACCCAGGGCGTTCACCTGGTCGTCGTCGACCCGCTCGCGGATGTCGCCGATGATGGCGAAGTCCCGCAGCGTGACGTTGCGGCTCGGCCCGTTCGCCTCGTGTGCGCGGACCGGGCCGGTGTAGCCGCCACCGGGGACGTACTTGCCGTAGATGCCGACGGACCTGTTCCGCTCGGTGGGGTGCCGGCCGCCGAGCACCGAATACCAGGGGTCGGCGCCGCGCAGTGTCACCCCGTCGACCACCACGTGGTCCCAGAGCGTGAAGGTCCCGGTCGGGATCCAGACGGCCCGACCCTGGGCTTTCCCGGCGTCGACAGCCGCCTGGAACTTCGCCGTCGAGTCGGTCGCGCCGCTCGGGTCGGCGCCGAAGTCGGTGACCACGTCGAGCACACCGGAGGGCTTGGTGATCGCCGGGGCGACCAGCTCGAAGTCGGCCAGGTCGATGGTGAACGAGGGCGACTGGGCGGTCGAGGAGACCTGGAACCGGATCTTCGTGCCGGCCGGCTGGGTGCTGCCGAACATCGCCCGGGTCTCGTCGTAGAAGTGGTGCGGGTTGGTGTCGCCCGGGTTGTTGTTGAACGGGTACCCGCCGTAGTACCAGCCGTACCTCGACGTCACCGGGACCGACTTCAGCAGCGACCCGTTGGCCCGCAGGTCGATGGCGGCGTCCCGGCCGGTGCCGGACGGGCTGTCCGGCAGGCTGTACCGGAAGGTGACCGCGTTGGCCGGCGCGGTGAGGGTGAACTCGACGTACTCACCGACGGCGTCGAGGGTGACCGCCTCCCGGCCGGACGCCTCGGACGGCAGCGTGCCGTAGCGCCGGTCCGGGCCGATCTTCGAGCCGTTGTGGGCGGCCTCCTCCGCCTCCTGCTCGACGAACGGGACGGTGGCGCCCCGGCCGGAAATGTCGAAGGGGGACAACCCGGCCGCCGAGGCCGGAGTTGCGGTGCCGGTGACCGCGAGGACGGTCACCGATGTGGCGGCGAGCAGGGTGGCGGCGATGGCGGCCAACCCTGCCCGGGTCGGGTGTCGAAGGTGGTGCGGGGTGCCGGTGGTGTGGTTGGCCATGAGCTGCGCTCTCCCTTTCGTCAGGCAGGCCAGATCCCCCCGTGTCGGTGCGGCGTGACGCGTTCCCCCTGGGTCCTCCTTTCCTCGGGTGGGGTGGTGCCGGCGGCCGGGACGAGCCGCCGGCACCACCGCGAGCAGAATCAGGTCAGGCCGGGTCCGTCCGCCGATCCGGGGGTACGCAGCCAGACCGCGGTGTCCGACGGCAGCATCCCGTCGTCGAGGGGACCGCTGGCCAGCAGCAGCTCCCCCTCGACCGGCATCGGCACCGGCGCGTCGGAGAGGTTGACCAGGCAGGTGAAGCCACCGCCACGGCTGAAGGCGAGCACCCCGTCCGGTGCGGGCAGCCAGGTCAGTTCGCCGTCACCGAGCGCCGGCTCGGCCCGCCGGGCCTGGATCGCGGCCCGGTACAGCTCCAGCATCGAGGCCGAGTCACCGGTCTGCGCGCTGGCCGTCCGGTCCTTCCAGTCGGCCGGCTGGGGCAGCCACGGCGCGGCGGCGCCGGCGGGGCTGAACTCGAACGGCGGCTCGTCACCGGCCCACGGCAGGGGTACGCGGCAGCCGTCCCGGCCCGGGTCGATCCGGCCGGACCGTTCCCACATCGGGTCCTGACGCAGCGCGTACGGGATGTCCTCGACCTCGTAGAGGCCCAGCTCCTCGCCCTGGTAGACGTAGGCGGCGCCGGGCAGCGACAGCGAGAGCAGCGCGGCGGCGCGGGCCCGGCGGGTGCCCAACTCCAGGTCGGTGGGGATGCCCTCGCGCTTGGCGGCGAAGCTGAACCGGGTGTCCGCCCGACCGTAGCGGGTGACGTGCCGGGTGACGTCGTGGTTCGACAGCACCCAGGTGGCCGGCGCGCCGACCGGCGCGTGGGCGCTGAGCGTCCCGTCGATGCTCTCCCGCAGCGCTTCGGCGTCCCAGGCGCAGCCGAGGAAGTCGAAGTTGAACGCGGCGTGCAACTCGTCCGGGCGCAGGTAGTTGGCGAACCGCTGCCGGTCCGGCAGCCACACCTCGCCGATCAGGGCCCGCTCGCCCGGGTAGGAGTCGGCGACCCGACGCCAGCCCCGGTAGATCTCGTGCACCCCGTCGAGGTCGTGGAACGGGTGCGGGTGGTCTGGCCGGACCTCGGGCAGCTCTCCGTCCTTGACCAGCAGCCCCGCCGAGTCGATCCGGATACCGTCCACCCCCCGGTCGAACCAGAACCGCAGGATGTCCTCGAACTCCGCCCGTACCCGGGGGTGGTCCCAGTTGAAGTCCGGCTGCTGGGGGGCGAACAGGTGCAGGTACCAGTCGCCTGGGGTGCCGTCCGGGTTGGTGGTGCGGGTCCAGGTCTCGCCTCCGAACTCGCCGATCCAGTCGGTGGGCCGCTGGTCGCCGTTCGGACCCCGGCCGGGCCGGAACCAGAACAGGTCCCGTTCCGGCGCTCCGGGGCCGCCCGCGAGCGCCGCCTGGAACCAGGGGTGCGCGTCGGAGCAGTGGTTCGGCACCACGTCGACGATGGTCCGGATGCCCAGCGCGTGCGCCTCGGCGATCAGCGCCTCCGCCTCGGTCAGGCTGCCGAAGACCGGGTCGATGTCGCGGTAGTCGGACACGTCGTAGCCGGCGTCGGCCATCGGCGAGGGATACCAGGGGCTGAACCAGATCGCGTCGACGCCGAGCGCGGACAGGTGGTTCAGCCGGGACCGGATGCCGGCGATGTCACCGATGCCGTCGCCGTTGCCGTCGGCGAAGCTGCGGGGATACACCTGGTAGATCACGGCTCCACGCCACCACGGACTTCTGTCAGCTGTGGACACGAGCACCTGCTTTCTGCGTCAGTACGTCGGCGGGTCCGCCGGACCTGGTTATCTGTCGGGCGAACTGTCGTTGTTCGCCGCGCGGGAGGATGCGGTGGTGGCTATCCCTTGATGCTGCCCGTGGTCAGACCGGACATGATGTTCCGTTGGAAGATCAGGAAGATGATGACAGTCGGGATCGCGGCGATGACCGACGCGGCGATCACCACGTTCATCGGTGTGCCGCCGGCGAAGGTGTAGATGCCGACGCTCACCGTCCGGGTCTCGGGCGACGGCATGACCAGCTTCGGCCAGAGGAAGTCCTTCCAGACCGCCGTCACGGCGAAGATCGAGACGACGCCGAGGATGGGGCGCGACAACGGCAGGATGATCGACCAGAGGGTGCGCAGCGACGACGCCCCGTCCATGAGAGCCGCCGCCATCAACTCCTCGGGAATCGAGTCGAAGAACCGCTTCAACAGGAAGATGTTGAACGCGTTCGCGACCATCGGCAGCCAGATCGCGAACGGCGAGTCGAGCAGGTTGATGTGCAGGATCGGCAGGTCGAGCACCGTCACGTACTGCGGGACGATGAGGACCATCGCCGGGATCATCAGGGTCCCCAGCATCAGGGCGAGGATCACGTTGCCGAAGATCGGTCGAAGCTTGGACAGCGAGTACGCCGCGGCGCTGTCGAGGACGAGTTGGAACAGCACCGCGCCGATGGCGTAGTAGAACGTGTTGAACAGCAACTTGGCGAGGGCCAGGTTGTTCCACGCGTCGATGTAGTTCTGCGGCTGCGGATCCTTCGGGAACAGCGACGGTGGGGTCTGCGCGATCTCCTGACCGGACTTCAGCGCGCCGGTGACCATCCAGTAGAGCGGCCCGAGGAAGACGAGCGTGAAGCCCGTCACGACGACGACCAGCAGCGTCCAGTAGATGACCTTGCCGCGCCCCCGGCTGAGCTGGGAGTGGGAGATGAGGGTCCGGGTTCCGGAATCCTGTGCCATTCCTCGCCGTCCTAGTCCTGTTTCGCAGTCAGCCGCACGTACACGGCGGAGAAGCCGGCCAGCACCACGAGCATGATCACGCCCAGGGCGGCGGCGCCGTTGAGGTCGTTCTGGAAGAACCCGTGCTGGTAGATGAGGTACGCCACCGAGGTCGCCGAGTCCTCCGCGCCTGCGCCGTTGGCGAGGATCAGGGGCTCGATGAAGAGCTGCATCGTGGCGACGATCTGCAACATCGCCAGCAGCGCGAGGATCAGCCGGGTCTGCGGGATCGTCACGTGGCGGATCCGCTTCCAGATCCCCGCGCCGTCGAGCTCCGCCGCCTCGTACAGCTCGCCCGGGATGTTCTGCAACGACGCCAGGTAGATGAGCACCGCGCCGCCCATGTTCATCCAGGTCGACGCGATCACCATCGCCGGCATGGTCATCTCCGGCGACTGCATCCACTGCGAGGTGGGCAGGTGCAGCGCCTTGAGGATCGCGTTGAAGAGCCCGGCCTCGCTGGGGTCGTACGCGTAGAACTTGAACAGGAACAGCGCCGAGGCGGGCGGCAGCATCACCGGCAGGTAGACCAGGATCCGCAGGTACCCCTTCGCGTGCCGGAACTCGTTGAGCAGGATCGCCACGAAGAACGGCACCGCGTACCCGAGGACGAGCGCGAGCACCGTGAAGTAGAAGGTGTTCTGCCAGGCCGTCCAGAAGCTGGGGTCGGCGATGATGCGGGTGTAATTGTCCCAGCCCACCCAGGTGGTCTCGCCACGCCGGGTCCGCTGGAAGCTCATCACGATGCCGCGGACCATCGGGTACCAGGAGAAGACGACGAAGCAGAGCACCGCGCCGATCAGGAACGCGTGCCCGGTGAGGTTGTCCCGTACCTTGCGGCCGAGGCTGGTGCGCTGCGGCCCCGCCGAGTACGGCGACGGCGGGCGGCCCGGTTTCCTGGGGGTCTCCGGGACGGTGGTGATCGCCAAGGCAACTCCTGGGTGAGTCGGTGACGTCGAGATGCGGTGCGAGTGGCGTGGGGGTCGGGTCGGCGTCCCGACCCCCACACGATCGGTCAGCTCTCGGCGGCGAGGAGCTGGTTGACCTTCTCCTCGGCGGTCTTGAGCAGCGCGTCGATGTTCGCGTTCGGGTTGGTCAGCACACCGGACATCGCAGCGTCGAGCACCGCGTAGACCGCCTGTGCGTTGCGCGGCTCACCCTTGATCGGCACCGGGGTGGCCTCGAAGAGCGCGAAGTTCGCCGTGTCGACGTTGGCGTTCGCCTTGCGCAGCTCCAACTCCTGCTTCTGCGCGTCGCTGCCGTTGGCGAACAGCAGCGGCTGGGGCAGACCCACCGGGTAGTTCTGCGGCTTGGCCCGGACGTAGTCGAACTGACCCTTGCCCGGCGTCAGCTTCTGGTACGCGATCCACTTCATACCGGCCTTGACCTGCTCGGGGGTCAGGTCCTTCTTGAAGAAGTAGCCCTCGCCGCCACCGAGCGTCCCTTTCGCCGGGCCGTCCTGGCCGGGCAGCGGGCTCATCGCCCAGTCCTGGAACTTGCCCTGGAACTGGCTGACGATCGCCTGGGTGGCGTCCGGTGCGCCGATGAACATGCCGACCTTGCCCGCGCCGGCGTTCGTCAGCAGGTCACCCCACTGGAGTAGTTGGCGGGAGCCCATGCTGTTGTCGCCGTAGCGCATGTCCTTGATGTTCTGCAGGACCTGCTTGCCCTGGGCGTTGTTGAAGTCGGCCTTCTTGCCGTCCTCGGTCAGCATCCGGCCGCCCTGCGAGTAGAGCAGGGAGGTGAAGTGCCAGCCGCCGGTGTTGCCGGCGCTGTACTCCGAGTAGCCGGCGATGCCGTTGCCGAGTGCGGAGATCTTCTTGGCGGCGGCCCGGACGTCGGCCCAGGTCTTCGGCGGGTTGTTGACGTCGAGCCCGGCCTTCTGGAACAGGGCCTTGTTGTAGACCAGGCCCATCGAGTAGTTCTTGACCGGCACGGCGTAGAGCTTGCCGCCGTCGGTGAAGACCTCCTTGAGCGCCGGGTCGACGCTGTCCCAGGTGGGGATCGTGTCCTTGTTGGCGTACTGGGTGATGTCCATCGCTTGGCCCGAGTCCAGCACCTGCTGGAGGTCGGTCATGTAGCCGTAGAACACGTCGGTCACGGTGCCGCCGGCGAGGCGCGCGGTGAAGTCCGGCGGGTTGTTGCACTGCTCCCCGACGCTGACGCTCTTGACGACGATGTCCGGGTTCTGCCGCTGGAACTCGGCGACGTCGTCGTTCCAGTTCTTCAACAGCTCTTTCTGGGCGCCGACCGGCTGGCAGTCGACCGTGATGGTGACCTTGCCGCCGGCGGTCGTGTCCTTGTCGTCGCTCTTCGTGGAGCATGCCGTGAGGCTGAGCCCCAGGCCGGCCACGAGCGCAACCGCCGCAGCCTTTCGGTATTGCGGTACGGACATCTGTCCATCCCTTCGGGAACGGGTGACTCCAATGACCTTCGCTGATCTGCGGTGATACGACCTGACGCCCAGTAGCTGCGTCGGAGCCAGGTGTGAGTGGAGTCACTGTAGCGAGGAGGACTCATTTCGGCAAGGTATCGACCCTGTTCCGAAAGGACACGACGTGATTACGGCAGATGTTGGCAAGCCTTTGAAAGCGGCCGGATATGGCAGTCTTTGACCCCTTATGAAGGGCCATTCGGACAGTTCGATGCTGCTCGCCGTGGGCAGCGACGAAAACGGCCGCCGACCGCCTGGAGCGGTCGACGGCCGAAGCGTCGTGGAAAGCGGTCGCTAGCGACCGGGGGCGGGAGCGGTCGACCCGCGTACCACCAACTCGGGCTCGAACAGCAACTCGTCGTGCAGCACGCCGGCACCCTCGATCTGGGTGACCAACAGGTCCACGGCTGCCTGCCCCATCGTCTCGATCGGCTGCCGCACAGTCGTCAACGGCGGGTCCGTGCACGTCATGAACGCGGAGTCGTCGAAGCCCACCACCGACACGTCGGCCGGCACCGAACGCCCCAACCGCCGGGCCGCACGGATCGTGCCCAACGCCAGTACGTCGCTGGCACAGATGATGCCCGTCACGCCACGCTCGACCAGTTTCGTCGCCGCGACCCGCGCGCCCTCCATCGAGAAACTGGACCGCTCGACACACTCGGCGTCGGCCTCGTCCCAGCCCGCGGCCCGGATCATCGCGTCCAGCTTGCGCCGGGACGGCACGTGCCCCTCCGGGCCGAGCACCATCCCGATCCGTTCGTGCCCGAGCGAGCGCAGGTGCCCGTACGCCTGCTCGACCGCAACCGCGTCATCCGTGGAGACCCGCGGGAAACCCAGCTCGTCCACACCCGCGTTGACAAGCACGACGGGAAGGCCCCGGTCGGTCAGTCGACGGTAGTGGTCGTGTCGGGCGTCGGCGAGCGCGTACGAGCCACCAGCGAAGATCACCCCGGAGACCTGATGGTCGAGGAGCATCTCCACGTAGTCCATCTCGGACACCCCGCCGATGGTCCGGGCGCAGAGAGCCGGGGTGTAACCACGTTGGGCGAGGGTCCCGGTGACGACCTCGGCCAGCGCCGGGAAGATCGGGTTCTGCAACTCGGGCAACACCAGCCCGACCAGCCGGGCGCGTTCGCCACGCAGTTTGGTCGGCCGCTCGTAACCGAGCACGTCGAGCGCGGTCAGCACGGCGGTCCGGGTCGCCTCGGAAACCCCGTCCCGGCCGTTGAGCACCCGACTGACGGTGGCCTCGCTGACGCCCGCCTTCTTGGCAACTTCAGTCAACCGCTTGGTCACGGTCGCAATCGTACGTCACCACGATGAAAGAAATGAACAGCAAATTGCCCGTCTTTTGCTGACCGATTGCCGCATTCTTCCCGGCTCACCATGATCGACTCGGGCTTCATGATGTCGCGGTATCGCGGGGCCCTGGATACCGCGACTTTCATGAACGCGAGTGGATCATGCCCCGAAACGCGCGGGACGAACGACGCGCGGGGCGTCAGGACAGGTCGCGCAGTGCGCTCTCGATGGCCCGGTGGAAGGTCGGGTAGGCGTAGATCATGTGGCGGAGCTGGCTCAGCGGCACCGCCGCGTGCACCGCCACCACAAGTGCGGAGAGCACCTCGCCGCCGGCCGGACCGACAGACGTCGCCCCGATCAGCACGCCCTGGTCGGCGTCCGCGACGAGCTTGATGAAACCGTCGTCGCCGACCCGGTGGATCCAACCCCGGGTCGAGCTGCTGAGCTTCGTGAAACCGACCTGCACGTTGATGCCGCGCTCGCGGGCCTGCCGTTCGGTGAGCCCGACCGCGCCCACCTCGGGGTCGGTGAAGGTCACCCGGGGCAGCGCGCGGTAGTCGGCTCGCGGGACGGTGCCGGCCGACCCGCTCGACCCGCTGGCGGCAAGTGAGCTGGACGCCCCCATCGCGCCACCGACCACGCTTGAGGTGCCGCTGGCGTCCGCTCCCGCCGTCGCCTGTCGGGCGCGGGCCAGGATGTCGGCGATCACGATCCCCGCCTGGTACATGGCGATGTGGGTGAAGGCGCCCTCGCCGGTCAGGTCGCCGACCGCCCAGACGTGGTCGGTGACGTGCAGACGGTCGTCGACCGGCAGGTAACGCTGGCTGGCGTCCACGCCGATCGTGTCCAACCCGAGCTCTTCCAGGTGGGCCTTGCGCCCGGTGACCACCAGCAGTCGGTCGGCGGTGAACTCCGCCCCGCCGCCACCGCGCAGGGTGAACCGGGTCCCGTCGTGCTCGACCCGCTCGGCGCGTACCCCGGTGTGGATCTCCACGCCGTCGGCGCGCAGCGCCGCGGCGGCGACCTCGGACGCCTCCGGCTCCTCGACGGCCAGCACCCGGTCGAGCGCCTCCACCACTGTGACCCGCACCCCGAAGCGGGCGAAGACCTGGGCGAGTTCCAGGCCGATCGCGCCGCCGCCGAGCACCAGCAGCGACTCCGGCAGTTGGTCGGCCTCGATCGCCTGGTGGTTGGTCCAGTACGGGGTGTCGGCCAGGCCGTCGATCGGCGGCACCGACGGACGGCTGCCGGTGCCCAGCACGACCCCGTGCCGAGCCTGGAACACCTGGTCACCGACCCGGACCCGACCCGGACCGTCGAACCGGCCACTGCCTCGCACGAGCCGGCCGCCCTTGCCGACGAACCGCTCCGCCGCGACCGTGTCGTCCCAGGTGTCGGTGGCCTCCTCGCGGATCCGCCTGGCCACCGGCGCCCAGTCCGGCTGGACCTGCGCCGTCCCGGCCAGCCCGTCGACCCGGCGGGCCTCGGCGAGCGCGTTGGCGGCCCTGATCATCATCTTGCTCGGGATGCAGCCCCAGTACGGGCACTCCCCACCGACCAGGTCCCGCTCGATGCCGACGACACTCAGGCCGGCCTCGGCGAGTCGCTCGGCGACCTCCTCGCCGCCGACCCCGAGCCCCACCACGACCACATCCACCAGCTCCGGCTCCGCCACCGCAACAGCATCCCCCAACGACACCACCGCAACCAGCGGGGTCGGCGAAAAGTAGGCACGCTCACCGGTCCGGGGCGCTTACGGTGACGGGATGCACGCACGCTTCGTTCCGGTCCGGGACTGTTTCCACGACCTGTTCACCTCCGGCCGGGAGACCGGCGCCAGCCTGACCATCTGGTACGACGGACAGCCGGTCGTCGACCTGGTCGGCGGTTTCCGGACCGGAACGGGGCCCGACGGCGAACCCTGGCGGCCGGACACACTTGCCAACGTCTACTCGGTCGGCAAGCCGGTGGCCGCGTTGTGTCTGCTGATGCTCGTCGACCGGGAGAGGGTCGACCTCGACTCGCCGGTCGAGCGGTACTGGCCGGAGTTCCGCACCCCCGCCACCGTGCGTCAGGTGTTGTCGCACACCGCGGGGCTGCCGGCCTTTCCGGTGCCCCGGCCCGCCACCGCGGTCGCTGACTGGGCGCTGCTCACCGGCGACCTGGCCGCCGCCGACCCCGAGTGGTCGCCGGGCTCGGTGGCCGGCGAGCACGCCTGGACGTACGGGCACCTGGTGGGTGAGCTGGTCCGCCGGGTCGACGGGCGGTCGGTGGGCCGGTTCCTGGCCGAGGAGATCGCCGGGCCGTGGCGGCTCGACCTCGGCTTCGGGCTGGCCGAGGCGGACCAGCGGCGCTGCGCCGAGATGCGCTACGGCGACGCGGGGTGGCCGAGCCGGAAGCTCGGCGAGCCGAGTTCACTTCGGGCGCGCGCGATGGGCAACCCGGCCGGCGGACTGGACCTCGCCGTGTTGAACAGCCCGCTCTGGCGGGGTGCCGAGATGCCGGCGGTCAACCTGCACGCCACCGCGGCCGCCCTGGCCCGGCTCTACGCCGGCCTGTTGGCCGGTGGCGTCCTGGACGGCGTCCGGCTGTTCAGCCCGGAGCTGGTGGCGGAGGCGACCCGGGTCCAGTACGACGGGCCGGACCTGGTGCTCGACGGGCCGGTCCACTGGACGCTGGGCATGCAGTGGGAGTCGGACGGCAGTTGGGGCATGGGCGGCCTCGGCGGCAGCAGCGCGTGGGCCGACCCGGGGCGGGGTTACACCTTCGCGTACACCACGGCTCAGCTCGCCGAGCACGATCGGGTGGACGAGCTGGTCGAGGCGCTGCACTCCGGCCTCTGATCAGCGCAGCCAGACCGGATCGGTGCCCGGCACCGAGAGCGGTGGTGGATAGTCGAGCGTCTCGGGCAGGCGCCACGGTTGGTGGATGGCCTTGCCCGGCACCCCCGCCAGCTCCGGCACCCACCGGCGCACGTAGTCGCCGGCCGGGTCGTACCGTTCGGCCTGCCGGACCGGGTTGAACCCCCGGTACGGCTTGGTGTCGTTGCCGGTGCCGGCGACCCACTGCCAGTTGCCCGAGTTGTTCGCCACGTCCCCGTCCAGCAGCCAGCGGAAGAACACCTTCACCCCCGCCCGCCAGTCCTGCCCGAGGTGCTTGGTCAGGTAGCCGGCGGTGATCAACCGGGCCCGGTTGTGCATCCAGCCCTGCGTGCGCAACTGCCGCATCCCGGCGTCGACGATCGGCATCCCGGTCCGCCCCTCGGTCCAGGCCGCCAGCGCGTCGTCGTCGTAGCGCCACCGCTCGGTGGCACCCCGCCGGTACGCCACGGTCGAGATCTCCGGAAAGGCGGCGGTGACCTGGTAGTAGAAGTCCCGCCAGCAGAGCTGCCGGGCGAACGGCCCGGACCGGTCCCCGGCGCGACCGGCCACCGCCAGCGGCGACACGCAGCCGAAGCGCAGGTACGGGCTGAGTCGGGAGGTGTCGTCGCCGGCCATGTCGTCGTGCTGGTCGCCGTAGCGGTCCAGGTCGGGCAGCCAGTCGGTGAGCCGTTGCCGGGCGACCCGCTCACCGCCGACCGCCGCGTCCGGCGAGTCACCGGCGGGCGGCTTCGGCAGGCTGCCCACGCGCACACCGCCGGGCAGCGTCACCCGGCGTGGCGCGGCCAGCTCCTCGCGCCACCGGTTGGCCGTCCAGGCCCGGTGGTAGGGGCTGAACACCCGGTAGTGGTCGCCGCCGCCGCCGGGCCGCAACACGCCGGGCTCGACCACTGTCAGCCCGGGAAACAGTCGCAGGTGCAGCCGGTGCCGCTCGCACTCGGCGCGCAGTCGCCGCTCCCGACGCCGGGCGTGGTGGCTGACGTCGGCGGAGAGCGCGACGGCCGCGGCACCGACCTCGCCGGCCAGCCGGATCGTCTCGGCCACCGGGTCGCCGTGTCGTACCACCAGGTCGCCGCCGCGCTCGCGCAGCTCGGCGCGCAGGTCGGCGAGGGCCTGGTGCAGAAACCGGGTGCGGTTGGCCGACAGCTCGGCCAGTTCCGGGTCGAGCACGTACAGCGGCACCACCCGGTCGAAGGCCGCGCAGGTGGTGGCCAGGGCCGGGTGGTCGTGCACCCGCAGGTCGCGGGTGAGGAGCACGATCGCGGTGCCTGTGGTCACCGGGTCTCCGGGTCGACCGTCGGCCCGGGGATGGCGACCGGCGTACCCGTCGAGGTGAGCAGCGCACGTGCGGCCACCGCCATCCGTTGCCGCTGCGGCACCACTGCGCGCCGGGCGAAGACGTCGTAGTCCTGCGCGGCGACCTCGTCGAGGATGCCGCCGTAGAGGGCGTACGCGGTGCGCATGCAGGCCTGCGAAGCCGGCGCCAGCATGGTGATGCCCGGCGCGGCGGCCGCGTAGTGCGCCTGGGCGCGGGTCACCTCGTACTCGATCAACTCTCGGGTCCGGGGCGTGCCACGGCCCCGGGCGCGGGCCTCGACCAGCTCGTCGCGGGTGACCCCGAACTTCGCCAGGTCCTCGTCCGGCAGGTAGGTGCGGCCCCGGTCGAGGTCCTCCGCGACGTCCCGGATGAAGTTGGTGAGTTGGAAGGCGAACCCGAGCTGCCGGGCCGGCTCCCGTGCCGCCACCGGGTCGGAGCTGCCGAGGATCGGCAGCATCATGGTGCCGATGACCGCCGCCGAGCCCTCCATGTAGTCGAGCAGGTGGTCGTAGGTCGGGTACGCGGTGACGGTCAGGTCCATCGCCATGCTCTTCAGAAACAACGCAAAGTCGTCCCGGTCGAGATCGAAGACGGCGATCGTGTGCAGCACGGCCGGCAGCAGCGGGTCGTCGACTGACGCGCCGCGCAGACCGGCGACGAACTGGCTGGCCCAGTCGTCGAGGCGGGCGGCCCGCTCGGCCGGTGGCAGGTCCTCGGTGCGGTCGACGATCTCGTCCGCGTAACGGGTGAACCCGTAGAGGGCGTGCACATGTCGTCGTTTCCAGGCGGGGAGCAGTCGGGTGGCGAGATAGTAGGTGCGGCCGTGACGTCTGTGCAGCTCACGGCACCGGTCATAGGCAGCGGTGAGATCAGTGTCCACCGGCCCTCCCTCATTTATCGACGCACCAATCGACGCAACTCGTAGCCTAGGGTACGCTCACCGCATGGCCAACGACGCAGTTGCGGGCAATGCGACTCGTATGGCGGCGGCAGCGCCGGTCGACCGGGACGACCCGGTCCGGGCCGTGCTTGCCGCGTACACCCATGAGCTGGTCACGGCGGTCGACGAGACCCTGACGACCTTCCTCGCCGCCGAGGTCGACTCCCTCGCCGAGATCGACACGTCGATGGGCGCCTTCGCGGCCTCCGCGCGAGAGGCAGTCCTCGTCGGCGGCAAGCGGATCAGGCCCACGTTCGCCTACTGGGGTTGGCGCGGGGCGGTCGGCGGGGCCGAGGCACTGCCGCCCGTGCTGCCCGCGCTTGCCGCGCTGGAGTTGCTGCACACCTTCGCCCTGGTGCACGACGACGTGATGGACGCCTCCACCACCCGCCGCGGCCGACCCACCGCACACGTCGCGCTTGCCGCACAGCACATCCAGGCCGGCCACCGCGGTGACCCCGGGCGGTTCGGCGACGCCGTCGCCGTGCTCATCGGCGACCTCTGCATGGTCTGGGCCGACCAGTTGCTGGCCCAGGCCACCGTGCCACCGGCCCGGCTGTTCGACGTGCGCCGCTGCTACGACCAGATGCGGGTGGAGACCGTCGCCGGGCAGTATCTCGACGTGCTCGGCGAGAACGACCCGGCCAACTGGTCGGTCGACCGGGCGCTGCGGGTGGCCCGCTACAAGACCGCCAGCTACACCGTCCAGCGACCACTGCTCTTCGGCGCCTGCCTGGCCGGGGTGCCCGCCGACGACCCGCTGGTCTCCGCGTACACCCGCTACGGCCTGGCCGTCGGCGAGGCGTTCCAGCTTCGCGACGACCTGCTCGGCGTCTACGGCGATCCGGCCGCCACCGGCAAGCCGGCCGGTGACGACCTGCGCACCGGCAAGCCGACCACGCTGCTCATGCTGGCTCGGGAGTTGGCAACGCCGGCCCAGTTGAGAGCCCTGGAGCGGGCCCGCGACGAACCGGTCGAGGGCCTCGCCGAGCTGGTGGCCGAGACCGGCGCGGTGGCCCGGGTGGAGCGGATGATCGCCGAGCGGGTGAGCGAAGCACTCGCCGCGCTCGACGCCGCACCCGTGGACCGGACGGCGCGGACCGCGCTGACCGGGCTGACCACCGCCGCGACCAACCGGCAGGCCTGATGAGCGACTTTCTCGAGGAGGTGGTCACGTGCGGACGGTGACAGGACCCACGGACCGGGTGGTGGTCGTCGGGGCCGGGTTGGGCGGGCTCGCCTGCGCGCTGCACCTGGCGGGCAGCGGGCGACAGGTCACCGTGCTGGAGCGTGAGCCGGTGCCCGGCGGGCGAGCCGGGCGGCTCGCCGTGGACGGCTACGAGTTCGACACCGGCCCGACAGTGCTCACCATGCCCGACCTGATCGCCGAGGCGCTCGGTGCGGTCGGTGAGGAGCTGCACGACTGGCTCGACCTGACCCCGCTCGATCCTGCCTACCGGGCGTACTACCCGGACGGTTCGACACTGGACGTGCTCACCGACACCACGCGGATGGCCGCCGAGATCTCCCGGGTCTGCGGCCCGCGCGAGGCCGACGGTTACCTGCGCTTCGTCGACTACGCCCGAGAGCTGTGGCGGCTGGAACGGACCGACTTCATCGAGCGCAACCTGGACGCGCCGACCGACCTGATCACCGGCAACCTCCTCAAGCTGCTCGGCGGCGGGGCCTTCCGACGCCTCCAGACGAAGATCAACCAGTTCTTCCGGGACCCGCGTACCCAGCGGATCTTCTCCTTCCAGGCGATGTACGCCGGCCTCGCACCGCACGACGCGCTCGCCATCTACGCGGTCATCGCGTACCTCGACTCGGTGGCCGGGGTCTACTTCCCGCGCGGCGGCATCCATGCGGTCTCCAAGGCCATGGCGGGCGCCGCCGAGAAGCACGGCGTACAGATCCGGTACGACACGACGGTGACCCGGGTGGAGACGGCGCACGGCCGTGCCACTGGCGTGCTCACCGCCGACGGCGAGCTGGTGCGGGCGGACGTGGTGGTGCTCAACCCCGACCTGCCGGTCGCCTACCGGGACCTGCTCCCCGCCGCTGGGCAGCGTCGCCTCACCTACTCCCCGTCCTGTGTCGTTCTGCACGTCGGGTCCCGACAGGCCTATGCGAAGATCGCCCATCACAACATCCATTTCGGACGCGCGTGGAAGGGCACCTTCGATGAGGTCATCCGGCGGGGCGAGCTGATGACCGACCCGTCGCTGCTGGTGACCAACCCGAGTCGGACCGACCCCACGGTGGCCCCACCGGACCGGCACACCTACTACGTGCTCGCCCCGGTGCCCAACCTGCACCGGGCCCCGTTCGACTGGCGCGGCGACCTGACCCAGCGCTACAGCGACCAGCTGATCGGCACCCTGGAGGAGCGCGGCTACGTCGGCTTCGGCGCCGGGGTCGAGGTGCTGCGGGCGATCACCCCCGCCGAGTGGGAGGAGCAGGGGATGGCCGCGGGCACCCCGTTCGCCGCCGCGCACACCCTCTTCCAGACCGGCCCGTTCCGCCCGTCGAACCTGCACCGCGACCTGCCGAACGTGGTCTTCGTCGGCTCCGGCACCCAGCCCGGGGTGGGCGTACCGATGGTGCTCATCTCCGGCAAGCTCGCCGCCGGCCGGATCAGTGGGGAAGGCCGATGAAAAGCCGCGAGACACACCTGGTCGAGCTGGTCGACGAGACCGGCAAGGCCCACGGCGAGTTGACCGTGGCGGCCGCACACCAGCCCCCGGGGCGCCTGCACCGGGCCTTCTCGGTGCTGCTTGTGGACCCGGACGGCCAGGTGCTGCTCCAACGCCGGGCCGCCGTCAAGACCCGGTTCCCGCTGCGCTGGGCCAACTCCTGCTGCGGCCACCCCCGGCCCGGCGAGTCACTCGCCGAGGCGGCCAACCGGCGGCTGCGCGAGGAGTTGGGGGCGGGCCCGGTCGAGCTGACCGAGGTCGGCGTCTACGTCTACTACGCCGAGGACCCGGCCACCGGTCGGGTCGAATTCGAGTACGACCACGTGCTGCGGGGTGATTTCCTGCCCGCGGCTCCACTCCTGCCGGACCCGGACGAGGTCGCCGAGCTGCGGTGGGCCGACCCCGCCGCACTCGCAGCCGAACTGGACCTCGACCCCCGGTCGTACGCGCCCTGGCTGGGCGGGGTGGTGAACCGGCTGCTGCACCCCTCGGGCCCCACGCCGGGCGCACCCGGTCCGGCCGTGACCCCGCCCGGATCGTCGGCGGATGACACGGCGGAGCGGTCGGGTGGTCGATGAGGCGCTGAGCGCGGGCGCGGTCGCACGCCGGCTGGGGGTCGCGGTGACGACCCTGCGCACCTGGCATCAGCGCTACGGGCTCGGGCCCAGCGAGCACGTCCCCGGTCACCACCGTCGGTACACGCCCACCGACCTGGCCCGCCTCGAGATCATGCGACGGCTCACCGCCGAGGGGGTGAGCCCCGCCGAGGCGGCCCGCTGGGCCCGCCAGGCGCCGGATCCGATGCCCACCGAGACCGCCGCACCCGGTCCGATGCACCGACCGGCCCGGGACGGCGGCGGAACCATCCCCGTGGGCCGCGCCGGACCGGCAGCCCGTGGGCTGGCCCGCGCCGCCATGCGACTGGACGCGGCGGCGATCAGCGAGACGATCGCGCACGCCCTGGCAGCCGACGGGGTCGTCGCCACCTGGGAGGGCCTGCTCCGCCCGGTCCTCGCCGGCATCGGCGAACGCCACGCCGCCACCGCCGGTCTGATCGAGGTGGAACACCTGGTGTCCCGGTGCGTCTCGGAGGCGCTCGCGGCGGCCAGTTGGGCCAAGGTTCCCACCGGGCCGGCCCGCATCCTGCTCTCCTGCGCCGACGAGGAGCAGCACACCCTGCCGCTTGAGGCGTTGGCCGCCGCTCTCGCCGAGGCCGGGGTCAGCTACCGGACGCTCGGCGCCCGGGTGCCGATCGCCGCCCTCCTGGAGGCGGTCAACCGGACCGGACCGGCCGCTGTGGTGCTGTGGTCGCACACCCGGGCCACCGCCGACCCGGGTCAGCTCAGCGCGCTGCTGGCGGCACCCCGCCGCCCGTTGCTGGTGCTCGCCGCCGGCCCCGGTTGGCGAGCCGACACGCTGCCCGCGGGGGTGGTGCGGCCGATCGACCTGGCCGAGGCCGTCTCGCTCGCCGTCGCGGTCCGTGACTCGCTCGACCAGTCGAGGCCTGACTGACCGCACTGTCGCCCACATCGTGGCGTGAACTACCGTCGGGGGTCCGCCTACCCCGACCCCTCCGGGAGCGAGCAGATGCAAGCCCGCGCCGTTCTGGCGTCCGTCCTCGCCATGGCGCTGCTCTTGTCCGGTTGTGCCCAGCCGGACCGCACCATCGCAGCCGCCGGCCCACCGCGGCCGGTGGAATCGGTTACGCCCACCCCGTCGCCGCACCCCACCCTCGCCAAGCCGCCCAAGCCTCCGCTGCGCCCACTGCCGGCCAAGCTCCCCGCCGGCCTACGGCGCAACACCGGCGCGCGCCCGGTGGTCCTGACCTTCGACGACGGTCCCAGCCCGGCCTGGACACCCAAGGTGCTCGACCAACTGCGGGCCTCCGGGGTGACTGCCACCTTCTGCGTCGTCGGTCGCGAGGTGCAGCGCCACCCGGAGCTGGTCCGCCGGATCGTCCGCGAGGGACACCAGCTCTGCAACCACAGTTGGCGGCACGACCTCGACCTGGCCCGGCGGCCTGTCGCCGAGATCAAGGCCGACCTGGAACGCACGAACAACGCCATCCAGGCGGCGGCCCCCGGGGCGAAGGTGTCCTTCTACCGGCAGCCGGGCGGCCGGTGGACGTCGGAGGTGCTGGGGGTGGCGAAGGATCTCGGCATGCGCCCCCTGCACTGGTCGGTCGACCCGCAGGACTGGGACAAGCCGAACGCCGCCACGATCGGCAAGCGGGTTCACGCCGCCGCCCGCCCCGGTGCCATCGTGCTGCTGCACGACGGGGGCGGCAATCGGGCTGCGACGCTCGCCGCCTGCCCCCGTCTCATTGCCGACCTGAAGCAGCGCTTCGGCGTCACCAAACTCCGCTAGACCGGCCTTGACCTGCGGTTATGCCTCTCCCGAAGCCCTTGCGGATACCGATTTTGTTGACCGACCGGCCATCACGTATGCTTTCCAAGCCTCCGGCGGGGCCGGATGGGAGCAAGTCCGCTTGAAGTTGCGAGTGTGCAATGATGGCGGGGCCGCCCTCATCGTCTAGCGGCCCAGGACGCCGCCCTTTCAAGGCGGTAGCACGGGTTCGAATCCCGTTGGGGGCACGACCGGCGCAAGCCGGAGCAACACAAGCTAGGTCCTGTGGAGCAGTTGGAGTGCTCGCCGCCCTGTCAAGGCGGAGGTCGCGGGTTCAAGTCCCGTCAGGACCGCAGCGCTGACGCCGCGCCTCGCGCGGCGTTCTGCGTATCGGAGCATGTCGCCCCGCCGCCGGTTCGTCCGGTTGTTGGGTAACATGGGCCGAGCGACACGGCCAGGTAGCTCAGTTGGTACGAGCGTCCGACTGAAAATCGGAAGGTCGGCGGTTCGACCCCGCCCCTGGCCACATAGCCTTTCGCCGGGCTACAGAGGTCCCCACCAGCGGAAACGCAGGTGGGGATCTTGCTGTTGGGGCTCCTTTCTCGTCGTCCGCCGGAATGTGATCCACTCGACTTCCCGGATATCGGGGCATCCGAGTACGCGGGATGCCGCGAGATTGCCAACATCGAGTCGATCATGAGTTGGCGGCGGGCCCGGCCGTCAGCCGTCGCGGCCCTGCTGGCGGTGCTGGGCCACGCCGCTCTGGATCGCCTCCCACACGCTGCGCCCGGCCTGTCGCAGCGTCTCGCCCGCCTGCTCGGCGAGCTGAGCCGCGCTCTGCGCTGCGGACTGCGCCCCACCCCGGGGACCACTGCCGCCGTCACCGGCTCCGGCCGGGCTCGGGCCGGCGGCGGACGGCTGATCGGGTGGCTTGCTGGCCTGCCCGGTCGACGGCTGATCGGGTCGGTTGCTGGCCTGCCCGGTCGACGAGTCCGCCGGGCCCTCGGTGCCCCGACCCGCCCCGGACGGCCGCTGCCCGTCACCCGAACCTGCCGACCGCTGCCCTTCGGGATGGTGGCGCTCCCCGTGTTGCCGGCCGGTCGGTTGCTGGCCCTGCGCTCCGCCGGACTCCTGTCGTAGCTGTTCCCCTGACCCAGGGCCACCGGCCTGGGACCCGGCTCCCCCGGCGCTGGGCCCCGGACCGCCGGCGTGCGGCTCGCGGCCTCCCGCGGGTGGCCCCGAGCCCGGCCGACCCGCTCCCGACCGATCGACGCCTGGCCGATCAGGACCAGGCCGACCCGCGTCTGGCCGACCCATTCCCGGCCGACCGAGGCCCGCCCGATCAGCGCCCCCTCGATCAGCACCCGACCGATCGGCGCCCGACCGATCAGCGCCCGACCGATCAGCGCCTACTCGCACAGGGCCGGCGACGCCGGCAGCGGCCGTTTGTTGGCCCGGCCCGCCGAGTACGCCATCGGAGCGGCGTGCCGACGCCTCGACCGCCGCCGCGGCGCCGTGGACTGACCGCTGGGCGCTGCGGTTCACGTCGTCGAGGGCGGTGGTGGCCGTCCGGGCGAGCGCCTCGATGATCTGCGGGTTGTGGTCGAGCGTGTCGAGCGCTCGCCCGAGGATCTTGGTCAACTGCTCCAACCGCACCCGTAGCTGCGCCTCGGCGTGCACCCCGTTGATGTCCAGCTCAACGCCGCTCAGGTGCACCCGTACGCCGGCGTCGACCTGGATCAGGTTGGCCACCCGGGCCCGCAGCGAGAGGTCGGCGTCGAGGCCGTCGACCGCCAGCCGGATCGAGTCGACGGAGACCTTCGGAATGTCGAGCAGGACGTCCGGCTCCACCTGGTCCGGCTCCCGCTGCTGCGCGCTCTCGCTCATGCTCTCCCGCCCGCCCTCACACCGGCCCGGTCGTCCGGGCCGTTCGGCGCGGTTACCCGCTTTCCGGCGGGGCATCCCGTCCGTGGCGGATCGACGACGGCCTGTCCGGAACCGGGCACCGAACGAAGCTGCACACGCGGGCATCAGCCGGTATGGTCCGGGCCTATGGGACAGGAAATGACTGATCCGGCCGACATCCGGCAGGACGTCGACCGGTTCTCCTTACGGTGCAGCCTCCACGTCCCGAGTTCCGCCGAGCGCGCGTTCGCGGTCTTCACCGACGAGCTGACCGACTGGTGGGTCACCGAATACACCTGGTCCGGTCCGGACTCGCTGGCCGAGCTGGGCATGGAGCCGCAGGCTGGCGGAATGCTCTACGAGATCGGCCCGTACGGCTTCCGCGCCGACTGGGGTCGGGTGCTCACCTGGGACCCGCCGCGCCGGTTGGTCTTCGTCTGGCAGATCGGCCCCGACCGGGCGCCGGTGCCGGACCCGGCCCGCGCGAGCGAGGTCGAGGTGCTGTTCCACTCCGAGGGGCCGGATCGCACCCGGGTCGAGCTGGAGCACCGACACTTCGACCGGCACGGCGAGGCTGCCGAGGGATATCGCGAGGCCCTCACCGCCGGCTGGCACGAGTTGCTGACCCGCTACGTCGCGACGGTGTCCCGCCACCAGCCCACCTGACCACCGCCGTCACGCGGTGGTCAGTGGCCGAGTTGCCGTGCCCGCGCGGTGTTGCCGGCGAGGTCCCGACCGCCCAGGTCCGCGTGTCGGCCGGCCTCCGCCCCCGACCCGAAGCCGGTGCCGCCCAACCTGCGTGGCGGTGCGGTGCGCAGCCGCGGGTACTGCTCGGCGAGCCGCCGCTGCACCCGGTCGGACCGGTCGGCCAGCACCAGTGCCACCGACGGGGTCCCCGACTCGCTTGCCGCCGCTGTCTCCGCCGCCCAGAGCCGGCCTCCGATCACCTCCGCGAACCCGGCGAGCCAGGACCGGCGGAAGGCGGCGGGATGGTCGTCCGCCGGCACCGCGGTGGCGGCCAGGCCGTGTGCCGCCTGCACGAGCAGGGAGGTGAAGAGCAGGTCCACCCGTTCCAGGTCGCTGGCGAAGCCGAACAGGTGCAGCGCGAAGCCGTTGCCCTGCCGGCGGCGTACGCAGCGGCAGCGCAGTGGTTCGGCGACCGCGGCGAGCAGGCCGACCTTGTCGCGAGCGTAGGGGGCGACGATGTCCAGGACGCGGTCGCCGACCGGGTCGGTGGTCGGGTCACGGGCGGCGAGCAGTGCCCGATCCACGCCGTAGCGGGCGATCAACTCGGTCGCCTTGGCGGTGAACGCCTCCGCCTCGGCGGGTGTGCAGGCCGGGTCCTCGGCTTGGGCGAGCAGCTTACGCACCTTGCTCAGCATGGCCTCGGACATGACTAAGAGCTATCACACGGGTCGGACACCACCGGGGCCGCGCTGCGATCAATCGATGGCTATCATCGTCACGATCAATGATCAGTCCAATACGGACGGTCAGTCAACCGCTTCCGGAGGAATGCATGTCATCCCCAACCGCTCGGCTCTTCGCCGTCGCCACGGCCACCGCACTGCTCTTCGCCGGCGCGCCCGCACAGGCCGAACCGACCGGACCGGTCACGCCGGTCAGCGCCGGGCCGAACCTCTTCGCCCCGCTCGCCACCTGCTACGGCGGCGCGGTCCGGTCGTACTTCGAGACCGGCCGCTACGGCGGCCAGGCCGGCCAGTTCCGCACCACGACCCGCTGTCGCGACATCAACGTCCGCAACGCGAGCGTGTACGCCACCGAGGCGTGCGTGATCTTCGTCGACAAGACGAGCGCCTGCAACTACTGGACCTACCTCCCGGCCAACTCCGGCTGGACCACCGTGGCGACCAACGTCCGGGACGGGGTGAACTTCCAGGTCCGCTTCGAGAACCTGCGATACGAGTACGAGCCACTTGTCGCGTACCACGCGTTCTGAGCGACCGTGCGGGCGCGGCGTCCGTCCCGCCGGACGTCGCGACCCGACGGGCGTCACTCGGCGCGGCTGCGCAGGGTGGCGATCGTCGAGCCGGCGAGGGTGAGCAGGCAATCCGGGAGCAACCCGTCGGCCTCCGCCGCGCCGAACAGCGCAGCTCCGGTCGGCTCGTCCCGATTGGCGTACGCGCTGACGAACCGGGCCACCCAGCGGGTGTCGTAGTCAGCCTGGTCGATTCCCGGAAAGTCGAGCGCTGCCCCGCTGGCCGCTGGGGCGTCGCCGACCATTGTCGCGGCCAGGCACCAGGCCACCCCGTACGCGCCGTTGAGGCCGGATCGGTCGACGACCGCGTCGAAGGCTCCCACCACCGCGTCCCCATCTCCGGTCAGCGCCGAGCGGAGCACGGCGGCCGCGTCGTCGAACGTCTGCTGTGGTAGGTCCGTCACGCAGCGCACAGTAGGACGGGCGGTCAAGTGACCCGGCGGCCGTCACTGTCCGTGTTCAACGCGAGCTACCTGCGCTTTACGCCACCTCCACGGTCCCGCCGATGGCCTCGGCACGCTAATGTGCGCAGCGGACCTTCGCCGGAGGAAGGACGACCATGTTCGTATCACGCCGCTCGCGGGTAGCCACACTGGCTGCCTGCGCGACGATCCTGCTCGCCACAAGCGCCTGCGGGGATGAAAAGGCCAAGGAGTCAAGCGCCCAACAGGTGCGCCTCTATGGCACGGACGGCAACATGCTCAACTCCTATCCCGCGGAGTTGAAGGAACGGGCGAGTCTCGTCGACGGCATGAAGGGCACCACGCCACTCGTTCCGCTGCCGGACGACTTCAAGAGCCGGCTGAAGACCGTCAATCCGGCGCTGACGGACTACGTGTACTCCGCCGAGACGTACGACGCCGTGGTGGTCGCCGTGCTCGCCGCTCAGTTGGCCGGAAGCACCGACCCGGCTGCCATCGCGAAGCAGATCGTCGCCGTGACCAACGACGGGCAGCGCTGCGAGGACCCGGCCACCTGCCTCGCGCTGGCGCGCAACGGGCAGGACGTCGAGTACCGGGGCGTCTCGCTGACCCGGGCGGGTTTCACCGACAAGGGTGAGCCGGCCACCGCGAGCTACGCCACGCTGACCTTCGACGGGCAGCAGATCAACGACGGCAAGACCGAGTTCGTCGGCGCGGGCATCGAGTCGGCGGCGAGCACCAAGACGCCGCCGAAGCCGAAGAAGCAGCGGCCGAACGTGGACCCGGACCAGAAGCCGCTGATCCTGGGCGGCCTGCTGCCGAAGACCGGTGACCTGTCGATCGCCTACCCGCCGATGGCGGCCGGCGCCGCGCTGGCGATCCGGGAGATCAACGCCGCCGGTGGCGCTCTGGGCAAGCCGGTCACCTGGGTGGATGGCGACGACGGCACCAACCCGGCGGTGGCCAAGGCCACTGTTGCCAGGCACGTGACGGACGGTGTCAGCGTGATCATCGGCGCGGGTGGTTCGGGCATCTCCCGGGCGGTGCTGCCGGACGTGGTGCAGGCCGGGAAGATCCTCTTTTCCCCGTCCAACACCGACAGCAGCCTGACCGACGTGGACGACGGGGGCCTCTACTTCCGCACCGCACCGCCGGACAGCCTCCAGGGCCGGGCGCTTGCCGATGTCATCCTCCGCGACGGATCGCAGAAGATCGTCATCGTCGCCCGCAAGGACTCCTACGGCGAGGGCCTGCAGGGCACCGTCCGTGACGAGCTGGAGAAGGCCGGCATCGCCGGGGACCGCCTCAAGCTGCTCACCTACGAGCCGCCGGCCGACGCCAAGGCTCCCCCGGTGGACTTCGCCGGTGGCGCCAAGGAGATCAAGGACTTCGGCGCGGACGCCGTACTGATCATCGGCTTCGGCGAGTCGGCCTCGGTGATCCGTTCGCTTGCCGACAGCGGCGTGCAGATCCAGCAGTAGCACCACCCCACAGGCGAAAAACGGCCGCACCGGCGCGAGCGTCGGTGCGGCCGTTTCGTCTCCGGTGATCACCGCGGCCGGCGGCGCTCCAGGAACTCGGTCATCCGCCGGTGCTTCTCCTCGTCCTCGAAGAGCACCGCCTGGCTGACCAGGTCGAGGTGTGGGTGCGCGGCAGCCGGTGCGTCCACCGCCAGCTTGGTCAACCGCAGCGCCAGTGGGGAGCCCAGGGCGATCTCGTCAAGCACCGCGTGCGCCACCGTGAGCAGCTCGTCGGGCTCGTCCACCACCCGGTTCACCAGGCCGATGCGCAGCGCCTCGGCGGCGTCCACCCGCCGGCCCGTGAAGAGCAGCTCCTTGGCCCGGCCCTCACCGATCAACGCGGGCAGCCGGTGAGTCGCGCCGGCGCCGGCCAGGATCCCCAACCGCACCTCCGGCTGACCGAAGACCGCCCGCGCCGTACACACCCGCAGATCGCAGGCGTACGCCAGTTCCGCGCCGCCGCCGAGCGCCGGGCCGTCGACGGCGGCCACCGTGGGCATCGGCAACGCCCGGATCCGAGCGAAGGCGGCGGAATTGATCGCGGCCAGGGCGTCCGTACGGCCCCGCTCCCGGAGCTGGGCGATGTCGGCGCCACCGGCGAAGATGCCGGCCGCGCCACCGGTGAGCAGCAGCAGCCGGGGGCGGGCCTCCAACTCGGCGCAGACCTGGTGCAGCTCGGCGATCAGGTCAGCGTCGATGGCGTTGCGCTTCTCCGGCCGGTCCAGGGTCACCACCAGCCGGTCCGGCCGCTCCTCGATCCGCAGCCCGGTCACTGCTTGACCCCGTCGTTCCACAGGTAGAAGCCGTGCCCCGACTTCTTACCCAGCCGCCCCTCGTCCACCATCTCCACGAGCAGCGGCGGCGGCGCGAAGCGGTCCCCGTACGCGGCCTGGAGGGTACGGGCGATGTCCAGCCGTACGTCGAGGCCAACCAGGTCGGTGAGCTCCAGCGGCCCGATCGGGTGCCGGTAGCCGAGCACCATCGCCTTGTCGATGTCCGCCGGGCTGGCCACCCCGTCGGCGACCATGCGGATCGCCTCCAGCCCGAGGGTGACCCCGAGTCGGGAGGTGGCGAAGCCGGGCAGGTCGCGTACGACGACGGGGTCCTTGCCCAGCCGGCCGGCGAGCGCGACGGCCGCGGCGGTGGTCTCCTCGGCGGTGGCCGGGCCGACCACGATCTCCAGGAGGGCCATCGCCCAGACCGGGTTGAAGAAGTGCAGGCCGAGGAAACGCTCGGGTGCGTCCAGCCCGGCGGCCAGCTCACCGATGGCGATGCTTGAGGTGTTGCTGGCCAGCAACGCCGGGCGCAGCGCCGCGGCGTCGCGCAGCACCGCCCGCTTCAGGTCGAGCCGCTCCGGCACCGCCTCCACGATCACCTCGGGGGCGGGGGCGACCTCGGCGAGCGTCGGGCGCAGGGTGACCCGCTGCCGGTGCGTGGCGGCCTCGTCGGCGCTCAGCTTTCCGCGCTGCACGGCCCGTTCCCACAGCTCGGCGAGCCGGTTCAGCGCGGTCCTGCCCCGCTCCGGGTCCACCTCGACCAGTTCGACGGTGTGCCCGGTCCCGGCCGCCACGTACGCGATGCCGAGCCCCATCGTGCCGGCACCGACGACCACGAAACGTCCGCTCATCACGCCTCCCTGTCCCGCCTGCCGGCGCGCGGGGTCCCCGCCACACCGAGCCGGGTGTTTCGCCCGCTCCGCTCGCTCATGCTGCGACCCTAGACAGCTCGACGATCCGGCCCATGCTTGGGGGAGCGCGGGATCGGGTAATGACGGCCCGTCAATCGAGGGAAGGAACCAGTCGACATGAGCCAGGCACCGGAGAGCGTCACCGAGTCCGAGATCGTGGAGACCCGGGGCGACGAGCGGGTCGAGCTGCTGCGCGCGGACACCAACAACGACGGCAAGACCGATGTGTGGGTGGTGGACACCGACGGCGACGGCAAGGCCGACCTGTTCCAGTTCGACACCGACGGCGACGGCAAGGTCGACATCACCATGGTCGACATCGACGAGGACGGCCAACCGGACGAGGTGGTCGACGGCGACGGCGGCCTCCCGCCCGAGCAGCTCCCCCCGACCGTCCAGGTCTGAGCGGTACGACGGCCCCCGCGCCGGCTGGCGCGGGGGCCGTCGCTCATTGGGCGAGGCGCAGGGTGGCCAGGTAGTAGGGGGCGTCCCGGTCGTCCACATCGGTGAGCCGCCAGCCGGTGCCGTGCACCAGCGAGGCGAACTCGTCGGCCGAACAGACCAGGTAGTCGAACCATTCGGTGCCCAGCTCGCGGTAGCGCAGTCGGAGCCGGAGTTGACCGCCGAGCCGGCCCCGGCGGCGGTTGCGCTCGTGGTAGCTGGTGTGCAGCGGGTCGCGGGTGCCGTACGGGTCGGTGCCGTGCGCGATGATCTGCGCTCCCGGTCGGGCCAGCGCGGCGAGCGCGGCCAGGAACCCGGGGGCACGCTGCCGACCCTCGAACAGCCCGAGGTTGTTGCCGAGCAGCAGGAACGTGTCGTACCGCCGACCGTCGGCGACGTGCGTGTCGACGGTGCCGTGCACCAATCGCCGGACGCCACGACGCCGGCTGACCGCGAGCGCGCCCGCCGAGGTGTCCAGCCCGGTGACCGGTACGCCGCGCTCCTGGAGCAGCAGCGCGATCCGACCGGCGCCGGTGCCGATGTCGAGCGTCTCGCCGCGTACCCGGTCCACGGCCCGGTGGTCGTACGGCTGCCACTCCTGCGGCCCGTCCAGGTAGTGCGCGGCCGGAGCGCCATTGATCAGACCGTCGTCCCGCTCGATGATCTCGATGACCGGCCGGGGTAGTCGGCCGCCGACAAGCGGTCGGGGGCCCACCCCGGTGGCCACGGCAAGCGTGTCCCGCAGCAGTTCGCCGATCACGTCACCGATTTGAGGCTCACCCGTCACGACGTTCACGCTATCTGTCCACTCAGCGGCCGGTGGCGGCCTATCCTGGCGGCGTGACCACGCTGGACCGGCTGTCGGCCGAGAAGTACATCCTGCTCACGACCTTCCGCAAGGATGGTCGGGCGGTGCCGACCCCCGTCTGGGCGGTCCGCGACGGTGAGGCGCTGGCGGTCTGGACCCGGGCCGACTCGGGCAAGGTCAAGCGGATCCGCAACAACGGTCAGGTGACAGTGGCGCCCTGCGACGTTCGGGGGCGTCCGCACGGGGCGGAGGTGCCGGCTCAGGCCACGATCTGCGGCGGCCGTGACACCGGTCGGGTTCGTGATCTGCTCAAGCACAAGTACCGGCTGATCGGCCGGCTGAGCCTGCTGGGCAGCCGGCTGCGCCGCGGCGAGGGCGGCACGGTCGGCATCCGCGTGACGCTGGCCGAGGGCCGGCGCTGAGGGGTGGTCGGGCCTCGGCCCGGCCATGGAAAGGGGCGGCGGATCGAGATCCACCGCCCCTGACCGGAAAAACTGGTGCCGCTCAGTCGCCCTGCCGCTGCTGCGGGATCTGACCCTGCAACAGCGCCCTGACCTCCGACTCGCGGTATCGACGGTGACCACCCAGGGTGCGGATGGCGCTGAGCTTGCCCGCCTTGGCCCACCGGGTCACCGTCTTCGGGTCGACACGGAACATCGACGCCACCTCGGCCGGCGTGAGTAGCGGCTCTGGTTCGTGCGTTCGCGATGCCATCGGTCACTCCTCCACATGTATAGACATCGGCCGGGGTCCCGCCGGCCGACGCGTCTCCCATGGTCCGGCTAGTCCCCGATGTCCGACATGGGCCGAACGGATGAAGGTCCCTAGACGGACGGATGAACCATGCCCGATTTTTACGACTTTTACACGGCAGAATCTACCTTATTCGGACTCATGATCACGGTTCGTGATGCGTCAACTACGAGTGCAACTCGCCTTGGGAGCGCTCCTACGACCATTTGCCCTAGTTGCACCGCTCCAGGAGCTGCACCGCGCGCCACCGGGCCACCAACTTGTCGTACGCGGCGGACGCCTCCTCCGCCTCACCCCGCGACAACCCCGCCAGGCCCTCGGCGACCAGCTCGGGCGAGTCGTCCGCCGCGAGAGTCTCGTCGGACAGCAGGTCGACCAGGCCGCCGTAGTCCAGTTCGACCACCGACCGGGGATGGAACTCCTCCAACCAGCGAGCCGCCTCCTCCACCGCCTCGGTGATCGGCGCCTCGCCCACCGACTTGCGCAGCACGGACAGTGCCCGTGACGACCGACGACGGGCCTTGGAGATCTCCGTGCGGTAGCGCAGCGCCCGCCGGCCCGGCTGGGCGACCAGATCCCGCTCAGCCGGCTCGAAGAGCACGAACCAGCGCAGCGGCACGCCCCACGTGGCGATCTGCTCGTGCACCCGGGGCACCCCGTGCTCCAGCACCCGGGCCCCGCTGCGCCAGTCGTCGACCACCGCCCGGGCCTGCCCGGCCAGCACCGGCGGCACGAAGGCGTCGGCGAG
Organism: Micromonospora sp. NPDC023888; assembly: GCF_040639415.1. Lineage (NCBI taxonomy): Bacteria > Bacillati > Actinomycetota > Actinomycetes > Micromonosporales > Micromonosporaceae > Micromonospora > Micromonospora sp. NPDC023888. The sequence goes on from NZ_JBEZZW010000007.1 coordinate 203,007, forward strand.
CACCGAGGGCACCCCGTCCCGGGCGCTGAGCGCCGCCTCAGCGACCCGGATCCGCAGGTTCCACGGGCAGACCAGCAGGCTGTCGTCCGTCTCCAGGACGTACGCCTCCTCGGGCAGGTCCGGCAGCCTGGTCCAGCCAGCACCCAGCGCCTCGATCACCGCCGTCCGCTGTCGGCCGGGACCCTCGACCGGGGCCACCGCCCGCCCCTCCGAGACGTAGCGGCGCCAGTAGCTCTGCCGGTCTCGGTCGAAGGCGGTCAACGGTTCGTACACGCGCAGGTAAGAAGCGAAGAGCGACGGCACGGCGCGATCCTCCCACGAACCGCGCCCGGACGCGGTCAGCGGCCGGACCGCGCGCGCCGCAACGTGGGACGGCGGCGGCGCGTCGAGCGCCCACCCGGCGGCCGATACTAGGCTCGATCACACCGGCAGCATCCCCGCCGGCGTCCACCAGGTCCGCGTCCCACAAGGGCGCACACCACTCCAGGAGCCAACAATGGGTGTATTCGCGAGCACCGACGACCCGGTATCGACAGGTCACGAACAGGTCGTCTTCTGCCAGGACAAGCAGAGTGGCCTGAAGGCGATCATCGGGATCTACTCCACCGCGCTGGGGCCGGCGCTCGGCGGCACCCGCTTCTACCCGTACGACAGCGAGGAGGACGCCCTCGCCGACGTGCTCGACCTGTCGCGCGGGATGGCGTACAAGAACGCGCTCGCCGGGCTGGACCTGGGCGGTGGCAAGGCCGTCATCTGGGGTGACCCGGAGCAGATCAAGAGCGAGGCGTTGCTGCGCGCGTACGGTCGCTTCGTGGAGTCGCTGGGCGGTCGCTACTACACCGCCTGCGATGTCGGCACGTACGTGGCGGACATGGACGTCGTGGCCCGGGAGACCCGCTACGTGACCGGGCGCAGCGTGGAGCACGGCGGCGCCGGCGACTCGTCGATCCTCACCGCCTGGGGCGTCTTCCAGGGCATGCGGGCGGCCGCCGAGCACGTCTGGGGCACTCCGAGCCTGCGGGGCCGGCGGATCGGTGTGGCCGGGCTGGGCAAGGTCGGCAAGTACCTCACCGGGCACCTGCTCGACGATGGCGCCGAGGTGGTCGCCACCGACGTCAACCCGAAGGCGCTGGCGTGGGTGCGTACCAACCACCCGCAGGTCACCCTGCTTGACGACGCCAGCGCCCTGGCCGCCGCGGACATCGACGTGTACGCGCCCTGCGCGCTGGGTGGCGCCCTGAACGACGACACCGTGCCGGCGCTGCGCGCCAAGGTGGTGGCCGGTGCGGCCAACAACCAACTCGCCCACCCCGGCATCGAGAAGCTGCTGGCCGACCGGGGCATCCTCTACACCCCGGACTACGTCGTCAACGCGGGCGGCGTCATCCAGGTGGCCGACGAGATCGAGGGCTTCAACTTCGATCGGGCGAAGCTGCGGGCGACCCGGATCTACGACACCACCCGGGAGATCCTGCGCCTGGCTGACGCCGAGGGCGTGCCGCCGGCGGTGGCCGCGGACCGGCTGGCGGAGCGGCGGATGGCGGACATCGGCCGACTGCGCGGGATCCACCTGCGCTGAGCGTTCCCGGAGGCGGATCGACGGGAATCCGCCTCCGGGCCTCCCTCGGCCGGCTCGCTTGGGTAGGCTGACGTCGGGTCAACTTTGATGCGGTTTGTCCGGTGTCACGGGTGCTAACCGATCCGCTCCTTACCCAGTACACTGGGTGACGGCCGGATCGACGCGACGCGCAGAGCCGGCTGACGGTAACCCGAGGTGCCGAACGATGGCATCCCCATGTACCGTAAGAGCCACGAGAGATGCCTGACGTCATCGGGGCCCGCCTTCGGGCTGCCCCGCATTCTGTGCGAGGGGGTCGAGCCATGGGGCGCGGCCGTGCTAAGGCCAAGCAGACGAAGGTGGCCCGGGAGTTGAAGTACCACTCCCCGAACACCGACCTCACCGCCTTGCAGCGCGAACTGGCGGGTGCTGGTAAGTCTGAGCACCACTTCGACGACGACTCTAAAGAGTTCGTCGACGACGATGATGAGGATCACGCGGACGACGACCCGGATCCCTGGGTCCATCCGACCCGCTGACCTCTCGACGCAACTGAGCACGCGGTAAGGCCGCGTGCTCACGCACGTTCCGTGCAGGTGCAGTAGCCGACGATCAGGGGCCTGACCCGACCGGAGTCACTCCGGTCGCTCGACAGGCCCCCGATCGTGGCTCACCTCAGCGTGGGCGGTTGTTCCAGTTGTAGAACGTCGGGATGTTCTCGAAGTGGTTCCAGGCGCACACCGCGCTGGTGCCGTCGCTTCCCGAAACCTCGGAGCGCAGCCTCCGCGCGTCTTCGGCCTCCTGTAGCAGCGCGATGAGTGCGGGACCCACCTCCCGCACCCGTTCGGTGACGCCGTCGTCCGCTTCGCGCTCAGGGCGCCGGTGACTCGTGGTCTCGGGCATGCTCCAACACTCCCTCCAATAGGCGGATCTTGCTGTTGCGGCAGTGCTCGGTCTCGGTACCGTCAAAACGCCCCAGCTCGAAGTAACGGTTGGCGGCATGGCCGCCCCCGCAGAAGCCGAAGTACGGGCAGGAGACCCGGCACGCCTCCACCCCGGCCAGGAACTCGCCCACCCACGGCGTCGCCGCCGCACCGGCGAGGATCTCCGCCAGCGGGGTCTGCAGCACGTTGCCGCTGCTGAAGTCGCCGTAGCGAGGGTCGCTGAAGCCGGCCAACTCCGGGGACAGCACGATCACCGAGCCGTCGTGACCGATCGTCGGGATCGGGTCCAGTTGGCGGGGCAGCACCGCGTCCGCCGAGTTGTCGAGCACGGCCGCTGCGTAGCGCAGCGACCACTCGATCTCGCGCAGGTGGATCCGGGGCTCCCGACGCCAGGCCGCGACCAACTCGGCCCAGAAGCCGGTCACCGCCGCCGGGTCGTGGCTGTTGTCGCGGGTGTTGACCCCTTCGGTCTCCTCGATGTTGACGCCCAACACGTCGCAACCCAGCTCGAGGAAGTAGTCGTACAGCTCGGTGGCGAGCCCCGGCTCCGGTCGGGACACCACGGCCAGCGCGGAGAACGGCAGATCGTGCCGCCGCAACGCGGCCACGCCCCGCAGGATCCGGTCGTACGCCGGCTGGCCGCCCCGGTTGACCCGGTCACCGTTGCGCGCCCGGGGCCCGTCGACGCTCACGCTCACCCGCATCTCGTGCCGGGTGAAGAAGTCACACCAGTCGTCGTCGATCAGGGTGGCGTTCGTCTGCACGTGATGCTCGACCTCGGGCCCGAACGGGGCCATCAGGTCGGCCAGGTGCTCCCGGCCGGCCGCCAGCGGCTCACCGCCGTGCCACACCACCGAGAACCGGCCCGCCGCCGCCCAGGGATTGACCGCCGCCGCGACAGCCCCGGCCACCGCCACCGGCATCCGCTGGTCGGCGGCCCGAAACGGCAGGTAGCAGTACGTGCAGTCGAGGTTGCAAAGGGTGGTCGGCTGCATGACGACGTACGACGGGACGGCCGCCAGACCGCGCATCCCGCTGAACAACTGTCCCCGAGCAGCCATCGCCCTCCTCCGCCTGTCCTGAGCCCTTCAGGCTAGGCGGCATTGGCCACTCGGGTGAAGCCCTGATCAGGTGCCCGTACGATCACCAGCCCGTGATCAACCTCGGGTGTGCTGACCCACCATCTGCACGTTGCCGGTGCCCTCGATGATCTCGCCGGCCTGCCACGCCTCGACCCCACGGCCGGTAAGCGTCGCCAGCGCGCGGTCAGCGTCCTCGGCCGACACGATCGCGAACATGCCGACGCCCATGTTGAAGGTCGACTCCATGTCCTGGTCGTCGATGCGACCCTTCGACTGGATCAGGTCGAAGATCGGCTGCGGCTTCCAGGTGGACCGGTTGACCACCGCGTCGACGTGCTCCGGCAGCACCCGGACCAGGTTGCCGGGGATGCCGCCGCCGGTGATGTGCGACAACGCCCGCACCTCCGCCTCGGCGATCAGCTTGAGGCAGTCCTTGGCGTAGATCTTCGTCGGGGTGAGCAACTCCTCGCCCAGGGTCCGCTGCCGACCGAAGTCGTCGATCACGATGTCCAGTCGCATCCGGGCCGCGCCGAGCAGCACGTGCCGGACCAGCGAGTAGCCGTTGGAGTGCAGGCCGGACGAGCGCATGGCGATCACCACGTCGCCGACCTCGACCCGCTCCGGGCTGAGGATGTCGGCTTCCTCGACCACGCCGACACCGGTCGCGGAGATGTCGTACTCGTCCGGGCGGAGCACGCCGGGGTGCTCGGCGGTCTCCCCGCCCAGCAGTGCGCAGCCGGCGTAGCGGCAGCCGTCGGCGATGCCCGCGCCGATCTCGGCGACCTTGTCCGGAACGACCTCGCCGGTGGCGATGTAGTCGAGCAGGAACAGCGGCTCGGCACCACAGGCCACCAGGTCGTCGACGACCATCGCGACCAGGTCGATGCCGACGGTGTCGTGGATGTCCATCTGCTGAGCGATCACCAGCTTGGTGCCCACGCCGTCGGTGGAGGACGCCAGGATCGGGCTCTTGTACTTCTTCGTGTCCAGCCGGAACAGACCGGCGAACCCACCGAGGTCACCCAGCACCTCAGGGCGGCGGGTCTGACGCACCTTCGACTTGAGCAGCTCCACCGCGCGGTCGCCCGCGTCGATGGAGACTCCGGCGTCGGCGTACGAGACCGAGCGTTTGCGGGCCTGCCGGCTGGTGCCGGCCGTCCAGGGCTGTCGGTCGCCGCCGGCGCCGGTCGGGCTGCTTCCTGCGCCGCTGCGCTCGGACACGTGCGTCACGGTTCTCCCCTTTGGTTCTCGGTGCCGCGCCGACGGTGGCCGGGCCGCGCCGGTTGGTGCTACGGGCGGTTTGCGGTAACGCCACCCGGAGTGGCGACGGACGAGCCGTTGGTGTGCGGAGCTTCCGGCGTCGAGTTCGCGACCCGTCGCCCCACCCCTTCGAGCACGTGCTTGCCGATCAGGTTGCCGGCTGGCAACTCGATCGGGTACTCCCCATCGAAACATGCCCGACACAGCCGGGTCTTCGGCTGCTCGGTTGCGGCGATCAGGCCAGGAAGGGAAACGTAACCCAGCGTGTCGGCGCCGATCGAGCGCCGGATGCCGTCGTTGTCCAACCCGTTGGCCAGCAGCTCCGCCCGCGTGGCGAAGTCGATGCCGTAGAAGCACGGCCAACTGACGGGCGGAGAGGAGATCCGGACGTGCACCTCCAGCGCCCCCGCCTCACGCAGCATCCGGACGATGGCGCGCTGGGTGTTGCCGCGCACGATCGAGTCGTCCACGACCACCAACCGCTTGCCCCGGACGTTCTCCCGCAGCGGGTTGAGCTTGAGGCGGATGCCGAGCTGACGCAGGGTCTGCGACGGCTGGATGAACGTGCGACCGACGTACGGGTTCTTCATGAGGCCGGCGCCGTAGGTGATGCCGGACGCCTCCGCGTAGCCGATGGCGGCCGGGGTGCCGGACTCCGGCACCGGGATCACCAGGTCGGCCTCGACCGGGTGCTCCTTGGCCAACTGCCGACCGATCTGCACCCGCGCCGCGTGGACGTTGCGCCCGGCGATCGTGGCGTCCGGGCGGGCGATGTAGACGTACTCGAAGAGACAGCCCTTCGGCTCGGGCGCGGCGAACCGGGTGGAGCGCAGCCCGTTCTCGTCGATAGCGATCAACTCGCCCGGCTCGACCTCGCGGACCACACTCGCGCCGACGATGTCCAGGGCGGCCGTCTCGCTGGCCACCACCCACCCGCGCTCCAGGCGGCCGAGCACCAGCGGGCGGACGCCGTGCGGATCGCGGGCCGCGTAGAGGGTCGACTCGTCCATGAAGACGAAACTGAACGCGCCGCGCAGTTGCGGCAGCACCTCCAGTGCGGCGGCCTCGACCGACAGATCCGGTCGGCCGGCGAGCAGCATCGTCACCAGCGAGGTGTCGTTCGTCGAACCGTCCGCGACGAGGCCGCGCTCGGCGACCTCCTTCTCCAGCTCGGCCGTGTTGACCAGGTTGCCGTTGTGGGCAAGCGCGATGGTCGTGCCGGAGGTGGTGGACCGGATCGTGGGCTGGGCGTTCTCCCAGTTGGACGCGCCGGTCGTGGAGTAACGGGCGTGCCCGATGGCCAGGTGGCCGCGCAGGCTCGCCAGGGTGGGCTCGTCGAAGACCTGGGCCACCAGGCCAAGATCCTTGTAGACCACCACGCCGGAGCCATCGCTCACCGCGATGCCCGCCGCCTCCTGGCCGCGGTGCTGCAGGGCGTAGAGGCCGAAGTAGGTCAGGTTGGCGACCTCTTCGCCGGGCGCCCAGACGCCGAAGACACCACAGGCGTCTTGGGGGCCAGGTCGTTGGGGGTCAAGGTCGTGGCTCAGCCGGCCGTCGCCTCGGGGCACCTACCGCTCCCTCATGCTGGTCTGGACCGGCTGGGCGGGATCACGTGCGGATCCACACTCGTCTGCCGGGACCACTCTCATCGCCTGACAGTGTACGCGAATCGCCATCGACACAGATAGTCACGTTTCCTATGCTGAGCGTCACCATGAGTAGGACATCGGACGATCAGAGGGGCAGATAGGCCGAGAGGTCCGCCCGGACACCGCTCATCTGGACGCGACCCTCGGTGACCGCCTCCGCCCACCCGATCCGCCCGGTAGCCAACTCCAACCAGGTGTCCGCAGCCATCTCGACCACGTTTGACGGGTTTCCCCTGGTGTGTCGAGGGCCGGGTACGCACTGGATCGCACCGTATGGTGGAACGCGCACCTCCACCGATCGGCCGGGGGCGCGCTCCGCGAGGATGGCCAACAGCGACCGGACCGCCTCTCGGAACACCGGCCGTTCGGGTGTACGCCCCTCGTCGAGCGCCGACAACGCCGCCGCGACGGCAGCGGACTTACTGTGCGGAGAGGACACGAAGGGACGATACGACCCGCGGGCCGAACACTTGACATTGGCCCTGGGTCGCGCCGATCCAGTCGGACAAGGCATAGTTGCCGACGGCGTATTCGTACCGTGATGATCCCCGGCCCGGCGCCCCGCCGGTCAGAGGGAAGTCAGCCCGGAAGGCGGTGGACGTGTCAACACACCGACGTGCCTGGAAGCAGCGGGCCGGTGTGGTCGTAGCGCTGGTTGCCGGCGCTCTGCTCGCCGTCCCCGCCACACCAGCCCTGGCCGCAGATGTCGACGTCTCGGCGAACTCGGTCCAAGTGAACGCCGGCAGCGACGCCACGGTCACCGTGCGCGTTACGGGCAGCAACGACGACAAAAAGGGCAAGATCAGTCTCTCTGGTCTGCCGTCCGGTGTCACCTGTGCCAGCGGTTGCGGCGATTTCGACTTCCCTGACGGCGGCCTGGGCAACCCGACAAAGTCGGTGCTGGTCAGGATCGCGGCCAACGACAGCGCTGGTGACGCGACAGCAACGATCACGGTCGCCGTCGAGGCCGACTCGGGCCCGGACACCGCCACCGTGGCGCTGACCGTCAAGGGCAAGGCCGCCGCGCCGCCGCCGACTCAGACCGTGCAGTCGATCTCCGGCAAGGTGGTCGTCCAGGCCGACAGCAAGGCGGTGCCGAACGCAGTGGTCATGCTGCTGGACAGCACCGGCAAGCGGTTCGACACCACGAGCGACGGCAGCGGCAACTTCCGCTTCACCGGCAGCACGAGCAACCCGATCGCACCGGGTCGGATCGACCTGGGTGCCACCTTCGACAACGTGCAGGCCAGGAAGACTCTGAACGCCGCTGCCGGGCAGTCCATCACCGGGCAACGGATCAGCCTCGCGATCAAGGTCGAGGTGACGCCCAGCGCCACGCCGTCGGCCACCGCCGAGGCGACTCCGACCGAGGAGCCGGCCGAGGAGGGCGAGGAGGACCAGGCAGCGGACGACGCCAGCGCCGGCCCCCCGGCGAACGCCTCGAACAACGAGGACGGCGGCGGCGCCGGCTCGTACCTGATCATCCTGCTCGGTGGCCTGCTGGTGGCCGCTGGTGTGGGCACGATCGTCCTGCTCTGGATGAAGCGCAAGGAGAACGGCGGCGACGACGACGCCCCGGCCGCGGCTGGTGGCGGCGCTGTCGTGCCGCCGGCACGGGGCGGTTTCCGTGGCGCCGACGACCAGACCCGGATGGCCGGCGGCCGACCCGGTGCTGCTGCGGACCCGACGATGGTCGGCGGTGCGGCGCTGAGCGAGGCACCGACGATGATGCACCGCCCGGTGGTCGACGACGTCCCACCGGACCCGTACGGTGCGCCAGCGCAGACGTACGGCGGTGCGGGGCAGCAGGGTTGGGGCGGCGCCGGCTACGGCGACGAGCCAGCACCCGGCGGGTACGGGGCCGGCGGTTACGGCAACGCGCCCGCGTCGGGTGGCGGCTACGGCAACGCCCCCGCCTCCGGTGGCGGTTACGGCGCCCCGGCAGGTGCCGACGGCGGCTACGGCGCCGGTGACGCCTACGGCGCGGCACCCGGTTCCGGCGCTGGTTACGGCAACGCGCCGGCCTCCGGTGGCGGTTACGGCAACGCGCCCGCGTCGGGTGGCGGCTACGGCAACGCGCCCGCCTCCGGCGGCGGTTACGGCAGCCGTGACTACACCGCTCCCGCCGGGGGGACCGCCGCCTACCCGCCGGCTCCCGCTGGTGGAGCGGCCTACGGCGAGCGGTACGACGAACCGACCGGCCGGTACACCGGCGACAACACCCAGTACCCGGCACCTGCCGACCCGTACGCCACGGGCGTCTACCAGCCGGAGCAGGGACAGGGGTACGGCCAGCCCGACCCGGCTCCCTACGGCGGTCGGGCCGCCGAGCCGACCGCCGGGTATGGCGGCCAGCAGGCCGGCGGCTACGAGCAGGGCGGCTACGGTCAGCAGGCCGGCGGGTACGACCAGGGTGGCACCTACGGCCAGGAGCCTCCGCCGCAGCAGCGCGGTGGCTACGACGACCGCGGCTACGAGCAGGGCGGCTACGGCCAACCCGCCGGCGGGTACGACCAGGGTGGCACCTACGGTCAGGAGCCTCCAGCGCAGCAGCGCGGTGGCTACGACGACCGCGGCTACGAGCAGGGCGGCTACGGCCAACCGGCCGCCGGTCGGTCCCGACCGGAGACCCCGCCGCCGACCGACCGGGGCGGCCGACGCCTCGACTGGCTGGACGACTGACCCCACCACAGCGCACCGAAACGGCCACCCGGATCTCCGGGTGGCCGTTTCGCACTCAAGATCTACTCGTGGTCAATGACGTCGCGGTATCCCGCCTGCCTGGATACCGCGACTTCAGGCAGACCGAGTCGATCACCGGTCAGGCGGCGGAGAAGACACCCTGGTAGAGCACCGGCACGACGTCCGACACGCCGACCCGGACGGCGATATCCACGTCCTCGGCGAAGCCGCCCTCGGTCAGTTCCCGCCCGGAGACGCTCCCCCGCACCGCGGCCGGCACATCCGGGGTGCTCGCCAGCGCGGCAAGTGCCATGGCAGCCTCCACGGACAACCCGCCAGGTACGCCGGAGAGAGCGTCGAGCACCGATGCGGCACCGAGCTGGTCCTCCACCGACGGGCGCAGCGATCCGTCCGGCCACCGCTCCCCCGAGGCGATCACGCCGATCGGAGCGTCCACGGTGCCGTACCCCTGGCGGCGCAGCCAACGCCCGACGGCCCGGGCGTTACGCAGGCACGCCGCGACCACCGGGAGGCCGGTGGCGCTGGCGGCGGCGCTGACGGCGGAGCCGTTCGGCGAGGGTAGTACCAGATCCGCCACCACAGGTGCGGTGCTCAGCGCGGCCGGCGAGAGCGACCACGGGTGCTCCGCGCTCACCCGACGTCGGCCCACCGCCGCGACCGCGCCGACGCGCACCGCGTACTCGGCGGCCTGCTCACCCCAGGGGAACGGGTGCACCCGCATGCCCCGGGCGACCGCCACCTCCACGGCGGTGGTGAACGACAGCACGTCCACCACCACCAGCGCCGCGCAGACCCGGCCGAGCTCGGCCGCCCCGGTCAGCCCCCAGTCGAACCGGGCACCGGAACCGGGTTGGCCGTAGACAGCGGCCGCCAACGCCTCAGCGCTCGTCAGGCGACGGCTCGGTGACACCGGTGTCAGACTCGGACGACCGACCGTGCTGTGCCGGACCGATCGGCTCGACAGCGCCGGTCTCCGGGGAGGGCCCCGAAGAGGCGATCGGCTCGGAGACCACCTCAGCCGGGTCGATCGGCTCGGCCGGGGCGACCGGCAGCGGGACGGCCTCGACCGCGCCCGCCACGCCGGCTGCCGGAGCGGGCACCTCGACTGCCGCCGAGCCCCCGAAGAGGCGCGGCAACGTCTCGGTGTGTGCCCTGCGCAGCTCGTCCAGGTCGATCCGGAACTGACCGTGCACCTCGAGCGCCCCACCGGACGGGTCGGTCACACCGATCAGCTCGAACGGCACACCCCGCTCGGCGCAGAGCGCCGCGAACGCCTTGTCGTGGCCCCGCGGCACCGACACCAGCGCCCGCGTGGCGGACTCGCTGAACAGGTAGACGAACGGCATCGAACCCTCGGTGAACTGCTCCGGCACCGCGACCCGGGCACCGACGCCGCGGCGCAGGCAGGCCTCGACCAGGCTCTGGGCGAGACCACCGTCGGAGAGGTCGTGCGCGGAGGCCAGGTGACCCACCCGGGCGGCCTCGGCCAGCAGGTCGGCGAGCGCCTTCTCCCGGGCCAGGTCGACCTGCGGCGGGATGCCACCGAGGTGCTCGTGCGTCACCCAGGCCCACTCCGAGCCGGACAACTCCACGTTCGTCTCGCCGAGCAGGTAGAGCTGGTCGTGGTCGCCACCGGCGCGCGGGACGAAGCCCATCGGCACCCGGTCGGCGACGTTGTCCAGCACGCCCAGCACACCGACCACGGGGGTCGGGTGGATGGCCGCCGCGCCGGTCTGGTTGTAGAAGCTGACGTTGCCGCCGGTCACCGGGATGCCCAGCTCCAGGCAACCGTCCGCGAGGCCGCGCACGGCCTCGGCGAACTGCCACATCACGCCCGGGTCCTCAGGTGAGCCGAAGTTGAGGCAGTTGGTCACGGCGATCGGCTTCGCGCCGGTCACCGCCACGTTCCGGTACGCCTCGGCCAGCGCCAGCTTGGTGCCGTTGTACGGGTCGAGCCTGGCGTACCGGCCGTTGCCGTCCACCGACAGCGCCACGCCGAGCCCGGTCCGCTCGTCGATCCGGATCACGCCGCCGTCCTCCGGCTGGGCGAGCACTGTGTTGCCCAGCACGTAGCGGTCGTACTGCTCGGTGACCCAGGTCTTGTCGGCCAGGTTCGGCGACGCGATCATGCGCAGCACGGTCTCCCGCAGCGCCTCCGGGTCGGCCGGGCGGGGCAGCGTCTCGGCCCGGTCGGCCTGGAGCAGGATCAGGTCGGCCGGCTCGCGCATCGGCCGGGCGTAGACCGGGCCGTCGTCGACGAGCGAACCCGGCGGCACGTCGACGACCAGGTGGTCCTGCCAGGTGATCAGCAGTCGGCCGGGGCGGCCGTCCGGCTCCGGTGCGGTGACCTCGCCGATCGCGGTGGCGAGCACGCCCCACTTCTCGGCGGTCTTGAGCACCGCGTCGAGCTTCTCCGGCTCGACGACAAGCAGCATCCGCTCCTGCGACTCGCTGGCCAGGATCTCGTGCGGGTCCATCGACGGCTCACGCAGCGGCACCCGCTCCAGCCAGACCCGCATGCCGGTGCCGGCCGCGGCGGCGGTCTCGGTGAGGGCGCAGGTCAGGCCGGCGCCGCCGAGGTCCTGGATGCCGACGACCAACTGGCCGTCGTACAGCTCCAGGCACGCCTCGATCAGCAGCTTCTCGGTGAACGGGTCGCCGACCTGCACTGCGGGTCGGCGTGCCTCGCTGCCCTCGTCGAAGGTGGCGCTGGCCAGCACCGAGACGCCGCCGATGCCGTCCCGGCCGGTCTTCGCGCCCATCAGGACGACAACGTTGCCCGGGCCGGCGGCGGCCTTGTTCTGCAACCGGTTGACCGGCAGCACGCCCAGGCACAGCGCGTTGAGCAGCGGGTTGCCCTGGTAGGAGGGGTCGAAGACCAGCTCACCACCGATGTTGGGCAGGCCGAGGCAGTTGCCGTAGCCGCCGACGCCGGCGACCACGCCGGTGAGCACCCGGGCGGTGTCCGGGTGGTCCGCGGCACCGAAGCGCAGCGGGTCCATCACCGCGACCGGGCGGGCGCCCATGGCGAGGATGTCCCGGACGATGCCGCCGACGCCGGTCGCCGCGCCCTGGTACGGCTCGACGAAGCTCGGGTGGTTGTGCGACTCGACCTTGAAGGTCACCGCCAGCTCGTCGGAGATCTGCACGACGCCGGCGTTCTCGCCGATGCCGGCGAGCAACCGGTCGCTGTGCGGGGCCTTCTCACCGAACTGGCGCAGGTGCACCTTGCTCGACTTGTAGGAGCAGTGCTCGCTCCACATGATCGAGTACATCGCGAGTTCGGACTGCGTGGGCCGACGGCCGAGGATCTGGCGGATCCGGTCGTACTCGTCGTCGCGCAGACCAAGCTCGGTGTACGGCTGGAGCTCGCCCGGAGTGCCGCCGGCGCGCGGCACCGTGTCCACGCCCTCGGTCCACACGGCGGTGGGCGGCAGCGGGGCCGGGGCGACGGGCTGCGCCGGGGTCGGCTCGGCCGGCTGCGCCGGAGCGGAGTACGCCTCGGGCGTGTCGCGTACCGGATCCGGATGGGTGGTCATGACCTCTCCTCGCTGCGCTCGTGCCCGCCAGACCGGCGGTTGAGCAGACCGATGATCGTGTCGCCGGTCATGCCGGCGCCCCCACCAGGTGCTTGAGGACCGACGTGAAGAAGCCGAGGCCGTCCAACGAAGGACCGGTGAGTGCCTCCACCGCGTGCTCCGGGTGCGGCATGATGCCGACCACGTTGCCCGCGGCGTTGGTGATCGCGGCGATGTCGCGCTGCGACCCGTTGGGGTTGCCGCCGACGTACCGGGCGACCACCCGGCCCTCGGCTTCGAGCTGGTCCAGCGTCGCGGTGTCCGCGACGTAGCAGCCCTCGCCGTTCTTGACCGGGATGAGCACCTCCTGGCCGGGCTGGAACGCGTTGGTCCACGCGGTGCCGGCCGACTCGATGCGCAGGACCTGGTCCCGGTTGCGGAAGTGCAGGTGCTGGTTGCGGGTGAGCGCACCGGGCAGCAGGTGCGCCTCGCACAGGATCTGGAAGCCGTTGCAGATGCCGAGCACCGGCAGGCCGCCCTGGGCGGCGTCCACGATCGTCTCCATCACCGGGGCGAACCGGGCGATGGCACCGCAACGCAGGTAGTCACCGTAGGAGAAGCCACCGGGCAGCACGACCGCGTCCACCCCGTGCAGATCCGGGTCACCGTGCCAGAGCCGGACCGGCTCGGCACCGGCGATCCGGACGGCCCGGGCCGCGTCCCCGTCGTCGAGCGAGCCGGGGAAGGTGACGACACCGACCCGGGCGGTCACGAGCGGGCGTCCGCGGTCTCGTCGGCCTCGACCAGGCGGATGGTGAAGTCCTCGATGACCGGGTTGGCGAGCAGCTTGTCGGCAATCTCCCGAGCGCGGTCCAGGTCCGGTTCACCGGTGAACTCGATCTCGATCCGCCTGCCGATCCGAACCGAGGCGACGTCACCGACGCCGAGCCGGGGCAGCGCGTTTGCGACGGCCTGGCCCTGCGGATCGAGGATCTCGGGCTTGAGCATGACGTCGACGACGACGCGAGGCACTGGGCACTCCTGACTGTGTACGCAGTTGGGTGCCGACCCACAACGGGCGAGCGCAGCCAGCGTACCTGGCAGATATCGCCACGGGCGCACCGGCCGGGTGCAGTTCAGGCAGTGATCGACATTACCGACGCTCTGGGTGACCCAGGGAGCGCGACAGGTGCCCTCAGCAGGACATACACGGCGCTTCCGGTAGCCGAATCGTTACATTGATCAATCCCGATCAAAATCTTGATAACGATGACCTCGGGCCCTATCGTACATCGACGTAAGTCGATTCAGGCGACGGCCGGAACCCCCGCTGTCGCCCTTCCGCACCCGGCGACCCCGGGTCCGCCCCGTCCAAGGAGTCCCCCCGATGCGCATCCGCCCCCTGCTCGCCGTACTCAGCACCGCGTTGGTCGGCGCCCTCGGCGCCGCGTCCGCCGCGTCCGCCGCCCCGCCCGGCCCGCAACCCATCATCGGCGGCGACACCGTCGCGTCCGCCCCCTGGGTGGCGGCGGTCATGAGCAACGGCTCGTTCACCTGCTCCGGCAGCGTCATCGCCGCCCAGTGGGTGCTCACCGCCCGCCACTGCATCAGCGGCACCATGTCGGTCCGGGTCGGCAGCGTCTACCGCGCCTCGGGCGGGGTCACCCGCACGGTAAGCGCCACCTACACCCGCAACGACCTCGCCCTGATGCGGCTCTCCAGCACCGTCAGCACGTCGACGGTCAGCCTGGCCAGCAGCAACCCACCCATCAACTCGACCAACTCGATCTACGGGTGGGGCATGACCTGCTACAGCGGCTGCTCCGCGTCCAGCCAGTTGAAGACCGCCACCGTGCGGGTGACAAGCAACAGCGTGACCGACGCGTACGGCGGGCAGGCCATCCGCAGCACCGAGATCAGCGGTAACGCCTGGCGGGGCGACTCGGGTGGCCCGCAGTTCTACAACGGCCAGCAGGTCGGTGTCGCCTCCACCGCAGACGGCTACAGCATCCAGAACTACGGCAGCGTTGCGTACAACCGGGCCTGGATCACCTCGGTGGCCGGTGTCTGACGGTTAGCGCCCCGGGCGGCGCGGATGGTCGGCTGCGTGTCGGCCGTCCGCGCCGCGTCGTTTCGCAGCATCCGATCAGGTGAACAATGCACCCGATCGGGTCGGGCCACTCCTGACAGCATCGGAACCGTGCTGGTCGTGACGACAGAGCAACTGCCCGGCTATGAGATCCGCCAGATTCTCGGTGAGGTCGTGTCCTCGATGGCCAGGACACGCAACCCGTACCGCGAGGGGGTCAAGAACCTGCGCGGTGGCGCGTACGACCCGATGGCCCCGGACAACCTGACCCGGTGGCGCACCGACTCGGTGTCCCGGCTCGGCGAGGAGGCCCTGCGGCTCGGCGCGAACGCGGTGATCGGCATGCGCTTCGACAGCCGTGACTGCGGCGAGATGTGGATGGAGATCTGCGCGTACGGAACGGCGGTGGTGGCCGTACCCAAGATGCCCGAGGTCATGCCGGCGGACCAGCCGGCGGTCGCCGCGGAGACGGCGGAGGTCGCGGGCTTCACGGAATCGCCGGGTGGCATCGCCGAGCCGGCAAGCGCCCCCAACCTCCGGACCGCCGCCGAAACCGCGACCGGCGACTAACCCCAACCCACCGACCCGCCCCACCCACACCCACCCACCTCACGGCACGCGGGTGGTCAAGAGGTTTGCGTCATTTTCGATCTTCCACTTGACGCAAACCTCTTGATCAACTGGGCTGCGCGGAAGGGGGTGGGGGTGGCGGTGGCGGTGGGGGTGTGGGCGGGTCAGAGGATGGGGGGTGGGGAGTAGGTTGCGGCGTCCGGGTGGGTTTGGACCACCTTGGTGATCCGGCGGGTTACCGCTTCCACCTGCGCGGCAGCGGCGCCAACGAAGGCGGAGCGGTCGGCCACCAGGGTGTCGATGTCGGCGCGGGACAGGCCGAGTCGGCCGTCCGCCGCCAACCTGTCGAACAGGTCGTTCTCCGGCGAGCCCTGCTCGCGCATGGCCAGGGCCACCGCGACCGCGTGCTCCTTGATCACCTCGTGCGCGACCTCCCGGCCGACGCCCCGCCGCCCCGCCGCCACCAGGATCTTCGTGGTGGACAGGAACGGCAGGAAGCGCTCCAACTCCCGGTTGATCACCGCCGGGTACGCGCCGAACTCGTCGAGCACTGTGAGGAACGTCTGGAACAGCCCGTCGGCGGCGAAGAACGCGTCCGGCAGCGCCACCCGGCGGACCACCGAGCAGGACACGTCCCCCTCGTTCCACTGGTCACCGGCCAACTCGCCGACCATCGACAGGTAACCCCGGATGATCACCGCGAAGCCGTTCACCCGCTCCGACGAGCGGGTGTTCATCTTGTGCGGCATCGCGCTGGAGCCGACCTGGCCGGGTTTGAAGCCCTCGGTGACCAACTCCTGGCCGACCATCAGCCGGATCGTGGTCGCCAACGACGACGGCGCGGCGGCGGTCTGCGCGAGCGCGGCCAGCACGTCGAAGTCCAGCGAGCGCGGGTAGACCTGCCCGACGCTGTCCAGCACCCGGGAGAAGCCCAGGTGCTCGGCGACCCGCCGCTCCAGCTCGGCCACCTTGTCGGCGTCGCCGTCGAAGAGGTCCAACTGGTCGGCAGCCGTGCCGACCGGTCCCTTGATCCCCCGCAGCGGGTAGCGGGCGATCAACTCCTCGAGCCGCTCGTACGCGATGAGCAACTCCTCCGCCGCCGACGCGAAGCGCTTGCCCAACGTGGTGGCCTGCGCCGCCACGTTGTGCGAACGGCCGGTCATGACCACCTCGGAGTGCTCGTGGGCCAGCCAGCCCAACCGGACGAGGGCGGCCACCACCCGGTCCCGGATCAGCTCCAGCGAGGCGCGCACCTGAAGCTGCTCGACGTTCTCGGTGAGGTCCCGCGAGGTCATCCCCTTGTGCACGTGCTCGTGCCCGGCGAGCGCGCTGAACTCCTCGATCCGGGCCTTCACGTCGTGCCGGGTGACCCGCTCCCGCTCCGCGATCGAGGCGAGGTCGACCTGGTCGAGCACCCGCTCGTATGCCTCGACCACGCCGTCCGGAACCGACACGCCCAGGTCACGTTGGGCGCGGAGCACGGCGAGCCAGAGCCGCCGCTCCATCCGGACCTTCTCCTCCGGAGACCAGAGGGCGACCAGTTCGGGCGAGGCGTACCGGTTGGCCAGCACGTTGGGGATCGTCGTCACGTACCTCATTGTCCCGCACCCGCTGGTCGACACCCGTACCGGGCCGGGTTGCCGAGGCGGTCAGGGGCGGCTGACCTCGTAGACCGTGACCGAGCCGGCGACCAGCCGAACCTCGGCCAGCCGGGCCAGCTCCGGCGACACCGCGCCCGCCCTGGCGTCGGCGAACAGCCACCGGACCCCGTGCCGCGTCCGGAGCCGATCCAGGTCGGCTGGGGTCGGCGTGGTGAACACCCGGTCGTTGAACGCGAGCAACTCCTGGTCGGGGAAGTTCTGTCGGGCGTACCCCAGGTTGTCGACGCCGTGCGCGGCCACGACCGCGTCGGTGTAACCCCAGCTCTCCACCACCGTCCGGTGGCCGCCCAGACCGGTCACCCAGAACGCCCGGGCATCGCAGTGCTGGGTGGTCCGCACCGGCCGGCAGTGCACGTTGGTGGCGACCACGTCGTCGGCGGCGGCATGCTCGTCCAGCCACAACGCCGCGCGCATCTCGTCGGCGGTCAGCGCGTACGGCTGCGGCCCGGTCGCCGGCACCGGCTCGGTAAGCATCGAGCGGACGACCCCGCCCACGGCGACGGCGCCGCTCGCACCGAGCATCGCGGCGGTGACCCCGGCCACCGCAATCGTCACCGTCCGCCGACGGCCGCCCGGTGACGGGACGCGCCGCCGCCACAGGACGCCCACCCCGACGGCGAGCGCGGCGGCCACCGCCACGAACAGCGCGTACCGGACCGCTGACGCACCCAGCACCCGGAGCCATCCCTCGATGGTCGAGGTGTAGGGGGTGCCGGGTCGGGCGATCTTCGGCCACGCGAAACCCACCACCGTGCCGGCCGTGGCCAGCGCCGCCACCGCGCCGGCCACGGCGGGCACCACCAGCACCGGCCAGGGTGCCCGGGCCATGGCGAGCGACCAGGCGGTCAACACGCCGCCGACCGGGATGACACCCATCCAGAAGTAGATCTGGCTGATCGACGGGTGCTGGAACACCCAGGTGGTGGCAGCTCCGGCGAGCACCGTGCCGGCGAGCAGCCAGACGGCCGCGTCGGCCCGGTGCTCCCGCTCGACGAGCAGACTCATGCCCACCCACCGAGGCGCCTGACCCAGCACCCACCAGGCGACCACGGAGAACGCCAGCAGCCAGCCGATGGCACCGCCGTCGTTGATGCCCGGCGGCAGCGGCGCATCCGGCCAGATTCCGTCGCCCCCACCGAGCGTTTCGGAGTACGGGCCGATGAAGTGCAGCAACGCCAACGCCTGCACGCGCAGCGTCGAGGCCCCGCCACCGGCGAACAGCCGGAACCCGAGCGCCATCGCCGCCACGAGACAGGCCAGCGCCACCAGGGCAGGCCGCGGCAGCCGCCGCTCCCGCCACCAGAACACGACAGCGGTGAGACCCAGGCCGGCGATCAGCGGTGGCAACGCACTGGACTTCGCCCCCGCACAGACCAGGCCGAGCACCGGCACCAGCGCCCAGGCCAGGCCGAGGGACCGCCCTCGCGCCACGTCGACGCAGAGCCCGACGAGCAGCAGCAACGGCACCAGCACGTACGTCTGGGACGGGCTGGCGTACGACAGCGGCATCTCACCGGACGCGCCCACCGCCGAGCCGAGCGTGACAGTCGTCCCGACGAAGCCGGCGACGGCGACCACCGGGCCGGCCCAGACGGCACCACTCAGGTCGCGGGCGAGCCCGGCCGCGAGCACCGCCGCCGTGCCGATCACCGGCACCAGCCAGAATCGCAGCAGCACCGTCGTGGGCGCGATGTCGGTGATCATGCTGGCGCTGGCGATGTGCGCGTCGGAGAGGTAGTGGTAGCGCAGCCCCTCCCCCGCGACGTGCGGCAACTCGAACGGCATCGCCCGGGTCAGCTCCTGCACCAGCCCGAGGTGGTAGAGCAGGTCCTGGTAGTAGTCTCCGTGCACCGGGGGCAGTGGCACCATCCGCCACTGGACGTACCCCCAGGCCACCACCACCAGCAGCGCCGCACCCATTGCCCAGTGCCACCGGACCGGCAGCGGTCGGCGCTCGCCGACCCGCCAGTGCCGGCGTAGTCCGGGGACGGCGGCGAAGGCGAGGATCACGGGCAGCGGCCACCAGCGCAGCAGGGACTGCTGGCCGGTCGCCGCGGTCGACGCCCAGGCGACGATCTCGAGCAGCAGGCCGGTGGCCGCACCGTAGGCGAGGTCCTCCGGCAGGTTGCCCCGGCTGCCGCGCAGTGCGCGGTGCACAAGGGCCCCGGGGAGCACCAGGGCGAACACCCAGTACGCGGAGAACCGGACGAGGTCAGGGGCCGGCACGTCGCCGCGGGACCAGACGAGCAACAGGGCGGCGATGACGAGCGCCCACGGGAGCGTGGTGAGTACCGGCAGGAGGGCGTTCCGACGGGCCACCGGTGCCGGAGTGTCGATCCGCTCGGCCAGCAGGGTGTCAGCCACGGGCGCTGACCGCCGGCCCGAAGTCGGCCCGGCTCTCCGCCGCCGTCTCGGCGGCCGGCACCTCGTCCAGCGAGTCGAATCCGACGTGGAAGGCCGGCCGGTTCTGCACCGTGGCGTAGATCCGGCCGACGTATTCGCCAAGGAGGCCGAGGCAGACCAACTGCACCCCACTGAGCAGCAGCACGGCGACGAACATCGAGGTCCAGCCGGGGATCGTGGCACCGGAGACGTGGACGACAACGCCGAACACGATAAGCGCGAGGCAGAGCAGGAAACTCGACATCCCCAACCAGGTGGCCAGTCGCAGTGGCGCGGCGGAGAAGTTGGCGGTGCTCTCCCAGGCCAGGGCCACCATCCGGCGCAGCGGATACTTCGTCTCCCCGGCGGCTCGTGCCGCGCGGTCGTAGCGCACCTCGGCGCTGGGGAAGCCGAGCGACGGCACCAGCAGCCGGTAGACCGGGGCGCGTTCGGGCAGCCGGCGCAGCACCTCGATCACGTCCCGGCTGAGCAACCGGAAGTCGCCGGCCTGGGCGGGCAGCTCGGTGCCGACGAGCCTGCGCATCGCCCAGTAGTAGCCCCGGGCGGTGTTGCGCTTGAAGATCGTGTCGGTGCTGCGGTCGGCGCGGACGCCGTAGACGACGTCCACACCGTTCTCGCGGGCCACCCGGAGCATCTCGGCGATGGTCTCCGGTGGATCCTGGAGGTCGGCGTCGAGGCTGACCACCCACTGGCCGACGGCACGGTGGAGGCCAGCGGTAAGCGCCGCCTGGTGGCCGCTGTTGCGCCGCAGCCGGAGCACCCGCAACTGCGGCCAGTCCCGACCGTGGTCGAAGAGCACCGACACCGTGTCGTCCCGGCTGCCGTCGTCGACGGCGACCACCTCGTAGTCGACACCGAGTGCGTCAAGCACCGGCCGCAGCCGGGCGACCAGGGCCGGGATGACCGCGGTCTCGTTGAACATCGGGATGACCACCGAGAGGGTGGTCGTCCGTGGGACGACGGACTCCATGGTGTTACGGCCCCGTTCCGCACGCAGGAGCGATCGATTCCGCGCCCAGGGCGCGGCACCGATCACGATTGCGTGGTAAACCCTCCGCTGGCGGGCTGACTCCTGAACGGGCCGTTAACGCCTACTTGCGGGCGTCCCCATAAGGGACGATCCGTCGTCAGCGTTCCAGGATCGCTGTCACACCCTGGCCACCGGCCGCGCAGATCGAGATCAATCCGCGTCCGCTGCCCTTCTCGGCAAGCATCTTGGACAGGGTCGCCACGATCCGCCCGCCGGTGGCGGCGAACGGGTGCCCGGCGGCAAGCGAGGAGCCGTTCACGTTGAGCCGGTCGGTGTCGATCGCGCCCAGCGGCGCGTCCAGGCCGAGGCGGTCCTTGCAGAACTCCGGCGACTCCCAGGCGGCGAGGGTGGCCAGCACCTGCGAGGCGAACGCCTCGTGGATCTCGTAGTAGTCGAAGTCCTGCAACGTCAGCCCGGCGCGGGCCAGCATCCGGGGCACCGCGTACGCGGGGGCCATCAACAGCCCCTCGTCGCCGTGCACGAAGTCGACAGCCGCCGTCTCGGACCAGCTGAACCAGGCCAGCACCGGCAGGTTGTGCGCGGCCGCCCACTCCTCGCTGGCGAGCAGCACGGTGGACGCGCCGTCGGTGAGCGGCGACGAGTTGCCGGCGGTCATGGTGGCGTGCTCGGCGTCCGGGCCGCGGGTGCCGAAGGCCGGCTTGAGTGAGCCGAGCTTCTCCAGGCTGGTGTCGGGGCGAAGGTTCGAATCGCGGGTCAGCCCCAGGTACGGCGTCATCAGGTCGTCGAAGAAGTTCCGGTCGTACGCGGCGGCGAGCCGTTTGTGCGAGCGCAGCGCCAGCTCGTCCTGGGATCGCCTGTCGATCTGCCAGTGCCGCGCGGTGCGGGCGGCGTGGTCACCCATGGACAGGCCGGTGCGCGGTTCGGCGATGCGCGGGATCTCCGGCTTGAACGGCTGCGACGGGCGCAGCTTCGCCGCGACCTTGAGCCGTTCGCCGAGCGTGCGGGCGGAGTTGAGCTTGAGCAGGGTGCGCCGCATCTCCTCGTTGACCGCCAGCGGCGCGTCGGAGGCGGTGTCGACACCGCCGGCGATGCCCACGTCGAGCTGACCGAGGGCGATCTTGTTGGCGACCAGGATCACCGCCTCCAGGCCGGTGCCGCAGGCCTGCTGGATGTCGTACGCCGGGGTGTGCGGGTCGAGCCGGGAGCCGAGCACCACCTCGCGGGCGAGGTTGAAGTCACGGGAGTGTTTGAGCACCGCCCCGATCACCACCTCGCCGACCCGCTGACCGGCCAGCCCGTACCGGGCGATCAGACCGTCCAGCGCGGCGCCGAGCAGGTCCGTGTTGGACGCGTCGGCGTAGCGGGAGTTGGAACGGGCGAAGGGGATGCGATTGCCCCCGATGACCGCGACCCGCCGGATGCTCTGCACGATCCGCCTCCTCCGAGATGTGTTGCTCGAACCTACTCGCCAGTAGGCTACGCCCATGACCGACAGGTACGCGAGCTTCGTCCAATCGGCCGCCGGCCGCGCGCTGGTCAAGCGCCTCGGGCTGCCCGACCCGCCCCGGCTGCGCCGGCACCACCCCGGCGACCCGCTGCTACCCGGGCCGGCCCTGCTCGGCGCGGCCACCGGCGGCCGGCTCGCCGAGCCGCTCGCCACGATCCTGACCGCCGCCGGGGTCGAGCTGCGAGACACCGGCAGCGCCGCGGCGACTGACCGGTTCGGAGCCCTGGTGTACGACGCCACCGGCATCACCGACTCGACCGACCTGCGCCAGCTCTACGACTTCTTCCACCCGCAGGCTCGGGCGGTGCTGCCCAGCGGCCGGGTGATCGTGCTCGGCACCCCGCCGCAGGAGTGCGCGACGACCCGCGAGGCGACCGCCCAGCGCGCCCTGGAAGGGCTGGTCCGCAGCATCGGCAAGGAGTTCGGCCGGGGCACCACCGCTCAACTCGTCTCCGTCACCCGCGCCGGCGGGGCCCCCGAGACACTCACCAGCCTCGAATCGACAGTCCGGTTCCTGCTGTCCGGCCGGTCCGCGTACGTCTCGGGCCAGGTCATCCGGGTCGGCGTCGGCACGGCGAGCGCCCCGGCGGACTGGGACCGCCCGCTGGACGGGCAGGTCGTGCTTGTCACCGGTGCGGCGCGGGGCATCGGCGCGGCACTGGCGAAGGTGCTCGCCCGTGACGGCGCCCAGGTCGTGGCACTCGACATCCCGGCCGCCGGGGACGCCCTCGCCGCGGTGGCGAACGACATCGGCGGTACGGCGGTGCAGCTCGACCTGACCGCGCCCGACGCGCCGACCCGGCTCGCCGACCACCTGGCCAGCCGGCACGGCCGGGTCGACGTGGTGGTGCACAACGCCGGCATCACCCGGGACAAGACGCTCGGCCGGATGGACGCCGACCGGTGGGACCAGGTCATCGACGTCAACCTGTCCAGCCAGGAGCGGATCAACGACGTGCTGCTGGAGCGGGAGCTGATCCCGGCCGGCGGGCGGATCGTCGCGGTCTCGTCGATCGCCGGGATCGCCGGCAACCGGGGGCAGACCAACTACGCGACAAGCAAGGCCGGGGTGATCGGGTTGGTCGACTCGCTCGCCCCGACCCTGCGCGAGCGGGGGATCAGCGTCAACGCGGTGGCCCCGGGCTTCATCGAGACCCGGCTGACCGCGCGCATCCCGCTCGTGGTCCGGGAGGCGGGCCGACGGATGAACAGCCTGGCCCAGGGCGGCCTGCCGGTGGACGTGGCGGAGACGATCGGTTGGCTGGCCTGGCCGGCGAGCGGTGCGGTGAGCGGCAACGTGGTCCGGGTCTGCGGCCAGAGTCTGCTGGGGGCGTGATGGGCACGCGGAGAGAGCCCGACGACGACCTTTCCCTGCACGAGTTGATCGACGGCCCGACGGAGACCCTGTCGGCGGAGACGCGGGCCCGGGCACTCCAACCGGAGTCCGTCGGCCGTACCCGGGTGGAGCTGGCTCGGATGCCGGCGTCCGGGGCGCTCCACCGTCGGGCGGTGCTCGGCGCGCTGCCGGGTCTCGGTGGCGGGCGGCGCGGGTCTGGCCTGCCGGCGGCCGAGTTGGCCGTGGGCGGGGCGCGGGTGGACCGGGCGCACCTGGCCGCCTACGACCGGATCTGCGGTTTCCGGCTCAGCGACCGGCTGCCCGCGACGTTTCCGCACGTCATGGGCTTTCCGTTGGCCCTGCGGCTGATGACCGAGCCGGAGTTTCCCATCCCGCTGACCGGTGTGGTCCACGTCGGCAACCGGATCACCGTGCACCGCCCGATCGACGCCGACGAGACCCTCGACTTCACGACGTACGCGGAGAATCTGCGCCCGCACGACCGGGGGCGGCAGGTGGACGTGGTGCTTGTCGCCTCGGTCGACGGCGAGACGGTCTGGGAGGGCGTCTCGACCTACCTGGGTCGGGAGCGCAAGGCCGGCGGGAGTGACCACAGCGCACGCCCTGCCGCACCGACCGCCACGGCCCGGTGGCGGGTGGAACCCCGCGTCGGTACGGCGTACGCGCGGGTCTCCGGTGATCACAACCCGATCCACACCTCGGTGCTCGGTGCGCGACTGTTCGGTTTCCGTCGACCGATCGCGCACGGCATGTGGAGCAAGGCGCGCTGCCTGGCCGCGTTGGAGAACCGGTTGCCGGACGCCTACACCGTCGAGGTCGCCTTCAAGACGCCCGTGTCGCTGCCGAGCACTGTGGACTTCGCAGTGCTGTCGGACGGCGGGTTCGCCCTGCACGACTCGCGTGGGCGTCCGCACCTGGCGGGTTTCCTGCGCTGACGTTCTCCGGGCTTGGCAGGGATGCCCCCCGTGCGCTAGGTTGTTCTCAGAGCGAGATATTCTCAACCTGAGAGAGACGCGATGAACGAGCAGGAGTTCCTGGCCGCGTACGACCCGCGGGCCTACCCGTCGGTCGCGGTGACAGTCGACGTGGTGGCGCTGACCATCCGGGACGGCGCGCTGCACCTGCTGCTGATCCAGCGCGGCCAGCAGCCGTTCGCGGGGCACTGGGCGCTGCCCGGCGGCTTCGTCCAGCCCGGCGAGGACCTGATCGCCGGCGCCCGACGGGAGCTGGCCGAGGAGACCGGGCTCGGCGGCGAGGCGCTGCGCCGCGTACACCTGGAGCAGTTGGGCAGCTACGGCGCCCCCGACCGTGACCCGCGCATGCGGGTCGTCTCGATCGCCCACCTCGCGTTCGCCCCCGACCTGCCGGACCCTGCCGCCGGCACCGACGCCGACGCGGCGATCTGGCTGCCGGTCACCGCGTTGACAAGCCGGCAGCTCGCCTTCGACCACGGCCGGATCGTCGACGACGGGCTGGAGCGGGCCCGGTCCAAGCTGGAATACACCCCACTCGCCACGCGCTTCCTCGACGCCGAGTTCACGATCAGCGAGCTGCGCACCGTCTACGAGACGGTCTGGGGTCACCCACTGCACGCCGGCAACTTCCACCGCAAAGTGCTCTCCGTGCCCGGCTTCGTGGAGAGCACCGGCACCAGCACCGAGCGCGGTGGCACCCGCGGTGGTCCCCGCGCCCGGCTCTACCGGGCCGGCGACGCCCGCCTGCTGCACCCGGCGCTGCTGCGTCCCGCCCGCGAGGAGACGGTGCGATGAGGACCACGGCGGCCATCGACCTGGTCACGGCGGCCCGCACCGACGCCGACCTGTTCGGCACGGACCAGCCGGCCCGGCGTTACCGCGAGCTGGTCGCCGCCCTGCACCCCGACCGCCTGCCGGCCGACCCGACGGTACGCGCCGAAGCCCTCGACGCGTTCGTCCACGTCACCACCCGGTGGCGGGCCCGGCAGGTCACCGTCCTCGGCGACTACCGGCTCGGCGCGCCGGCCCACTCGGGTGACCTCGCCGACCTCTACGACGTCGGCGACGACCGGCTGCTCAAACTCCCCCGACGACCGGCCGACAACGACCTGATGGCCCGCGAGGCCCACGCCCTGCGCGCCATCGCCGAGCGCGGCGACCCGCGCTACCTGCCGTACGTGCCCCGGCTCGTCGACGAGTTCCCGCACCGCGACGCGTCGACCGGCGCCGAACGGCGGATCACCGTGCTCGCCACCGCGCCCGGCCTGCACGACCTCGACGAGGTGCGGCGCGCGTACCCCGACGGTTTGGACGGCCGGGACGTGGCCTGGATGTGGCGGCGACTGCTGGTGGTGCTCGGCCTGGCCCACCGGGCGGGCGTGGTGCACGGCGCGGTCCTGCCGCGACACGTGCTCATCGAGCCGGACGCCCACGGCGTCGTGCTCGTCGACTGGTGCTTCTCCGCCCCCGCCGGCACCACGATCCCGGCGCTGGTGCCGGGCCAGGAGGACTGGTACCCGGACGAGGTCCCCCGGAAGCGACAGTGCGGACCGGGCACCGACATCGCGATGGCCAGCCGCTGCATGAGCTGGCTGATGGGGTCACGCGCGCCCCGCGAGCTGCACGCCTTCGCGCAGGGTTGCCGGCAGCGGTCCCTGCACGCCCGGCCCGACGACGCCTGGGGTCTGCTGCGCGAGCTCGACAAGGTGCTGGACCGGCTCTACGGGCCCCGCACCTTCCGCCCCTTCACCCTCACCCCCTAAGGAGCTGTCATGGGCAGTGGAATCTGGTCCACCGACGTGTACGACGCCGCCGACCGCTACCGGCGCTCCACCGGCCGCAGCGCGTTCTCCTACAGCGACAGCGGGGCGCGCACCGTGCACACCGCGCTCGACCCCCGCGACGCGATGCGCGAGAGCCGCGACTCCGACGAGCACCCGCGGTCCACCCCCGTCGCGGTGCTCTTCGACGTGACCGGCTCGATGCGCACCGTGCCGCGCGTCCTGCAGACCAAGCTGCCGCGGCTGCTCGGCCTGCTGCAACGGCAGGGGTACGCCAGCGACCCGCAGATCATGTTCGGCGCGATCGGTGA
Organism: Micromonospora sp. NPDC023888; assembly: GCF_040639415.1. Lineage (NCBI taxonomy): Bacteria > Bacillati > Actinomycetota > Actinomycetes > Micromonosporales > Micromonosporaceae > Micromonospora > Micromonospora sp. NPDC023888. Next base: position 229,365 of record NZ_JBEZZW010000007.1, read on the forward strand.
CGCCACCTGCGACCGGGTGCCGTTGCAGGTCGGTCAGTTCGAGTCGGACAACCGGATGGACGACGACCTCGGCCGGATCGTCCTGGAGGGCGGTGGCGGCGGGCAGATGAGCGAGTCGTACGAGCTGTCCATGTACTTCATGGCCCGGCACACCGCCACCGACAACTGGGAGAAGCGGGGCCGACGCGGCTACCTGTTCATCATCGGCGACGAGCTGGCGTACCAGAAGGTGAAGACCCGGGAGGTGGCCCGCCTGATCGGCGACGACCTGACCGAGGACGTGCCGCTGCGGCAGGTCGTCGACGAGGTGACCCGCCGCTGGGACACCTACTACCTGCTCCCCGCCGGCAGCCACTACGCCGGCAACGCCACGGTGCTCGACTTCTGGCGGGGCCTGCTCGGGCAGAACACCGTCGTGCTCGACGACCTCGACGCGGTCTGCGAGACCATCGCGCTCACCGTCGGCCTCGGCGAGCAGGCCATCGACCTGGACGAGGGCCTGCGCCACCTGGACCACGCCGGCTCCAGCGCCACCGGCACCGTGTCGAAGGCCCTGGCCCGCCTCGGTCGGGGACGGCGGGCCGAGGTGTCCACGCTGCCCGCGTTCCGCGACACCACCGGCGGGGTGACCCGGCTGTGAGGCACGTGGCGGTGGTCGACCTCGGCTACGGCGACGCCGGCAAGGGCACGGTGGTGGACTGGCTGTGCGCCACCCGGCCCGTGCACACGGTGGTCCGCTTCAACGGGGGCGCGCAGGCGGCGCACAACGTCGTGCTGCGCGACGGGCGGCACCACACGTTCGCGCAGTTCGGCGCCGGGACGTTCCACCCGGGGGTCCGTACCCACCTGTCGCGGCACGTGGTGGTGGACCCGCTGGCGCTGGCCGCCGAGGCCGACCATCTCGCCACGCTCGGGGTGACCGACGCGCTCGACCGGCTGACCGTCGACGGGGAGGCGCTGCTCGCCACCCCGTACCACCGGGCCGCCAACCAGGCCCGGGAGATCGCCCGGGGAGCCGACCGGCACGGCTCCTGCGGGCTCGGGGTGGGCGAGGCCGTCGCGTACGGTCTCGCCCACCCGCACGACGCGCCCCGGGTCGGCGACTGCCGCCGCCCGGCGTTGCTGCGCCGCCGGCTGACCGCCCTGCGGGACCGGCTGACCGCCGAGCTGGGCCCGCTGGACGCGCCGCCGGTCGAGGACTGCCTGCCCGCGTTCGCCGGGTTCGCCGGGCGGGTCGCGATCGTCGACGGGAGCTGGCTGGCCGGGGCGTTGCGCGCCGGGACCTGCGTCTTCGAGGGCGCGCAGGGGGTGCTGCTCGACGAGTGGCACGGCTTCCACCCGTACACCACGTGGAGCACCACCACCTTCGCCAACGTGGACGGCCTCCTCACCGAGGCCGGGCAGCCCGGCGGCGCGACCCGGATCGGGGTGCTGCGCGTGGTCACCACCCGGCACGGGGCCGGCCCGCTGGTGACCGAGGACCCGACCCTGCCGTTCACCGACGAGCACAACCCCACGAACCCGTGGCAGGGCCGGTTCCGGTTCGGCCACTTCGACGCGGTCGCCCACCGGTACGCCCTCGCGGCGGCCGGTGGGGTCGACGGCCTGGCCCTTACCCACCTCGACCTGGCCGGCCCCGACCTGCGAATCTGCCGCCGCTACGACACCACCGACCGACTCACCCCGGGCCCAGCCGGTGACCTGGGCCGGCAGGCCGCGCTCACCGCCCGCCTGCTGCGTTCCCGCCCGCTCTACGACGGCCCGCCGGCGGACTGGGCGGAGGCGGTAAGCACCGAGCTGGGTACCCCGGTGGTGCTGACCTCGCACGGTCCCACGGCCGACGACAAGGCGCCGCACGGCCCGCTGCTCGCCCCACCGACCCTGGTCGGCGCCGGCTGAAGGCGGGTGATCCGGCGACTCGGCCACCGGGCGGGTCGCACCCGGCGAGCATGGGGGAATGGAAGCCCTGCTCGACCTCCTCCGTGGGACGGTCACGTCACCATGGGTGTACCTGGTGATCTTCGGGCTCACCGCGGTCGACGCGTTCTTCCCCGCGGTGCCGGGCGAGGCGGCGGTGATCACCGCCGGGGTGCTCGCGGCGAGCGACGGGCACCCCAGCCTCACCCTGGTGATCGTGAGCGCCGCCTTCGGCGCGCTTGTCGGCGACCACATCTCGTACGCCATCGGGCGGGGCGGGGGCGCGCGCCGGCTGGCCCGCCTGCCCTACGGCAGCCGTCGGCGGGCCAGTTCCGAGTGGGCCCGCCGCGCAGTCGACCGGCGCGGCGGAATCATCCTCACCACCAGCCGGTACGTGCCAGGCGGCCGGACCGCCGTCACCCTGACCATGGGCGCGGTGCGCTATTCCCGCCGGGCGTTCCTGCTGTACGACAGCATCGGGGCGGTCACCTGGGCGGTGTACTGCGGCCTGCTCGGCTACTTCGGCGGGCTGGCCTTCGAACGTGACCCGGTGAAGGGCGTGCTGGTCGGGGTGGGGCTGTCGGTGATCGTCACGTTCGGGTTGGAGGGGATCCGCTGGCTGCGCCGCCGAGCCCGCCGCCACGCCGCCTCCCGGCGCTGACCGACCTCGGGCCGGGTCACAGCAGGTCGGCGTCGTACACCAGGATGGCCAACTGCACCCGGTTGCCCGCCTGAAGCTTCGCCAGCGCGCGGCTGACGTGTGCCTTCACGGTGGCCTCGCTCATCGTCAACCGCCGGGCGATCTCCGCGTTGCCGTGCCCGCGCGCCACCTCCCGGACGATCTCCAGCTCCCGCGTGGTGAGCGGTGCCAGCCGCTCGCGCGCCGCGTCCCGGCGGGCCGGCCCACGCTCGGCGAACGAGCTGATCAGACGCCGGGTGACCGTCGGCGCGAGCATCGCGTTCCCGGCGGCCACCGTGCGGACGGCGGCGGCCAGATCGCGGGGCGGGGTGTCCTTGAGCAGGAAGCCGACCGCCCCGGCCCGCAGCGCCCGGTGCACGTACTCGTCGAGGTCGAAGGTGGTCAACATGATCACCCTGGGTCCGGCGGCGACCACGTCGGGCGCGATGGTCAGCCCGTCGACGCCCGGCATCCGCACGTCGAGCAGCACCACGTCGGGACGCAACCGCTGGGCCTGCTCCAACGCGCCAACGCCGTCCGCCGCCTCGCCCACCACCGTGATGTCGTCCGCCGCCTCCAGGATCAGCCGCAGCCCGGCGCGGACCAGTTGCTCGTCGTCGACCACCACCACCCGGATCACGCCGCACCCGCCACCGGGATCAGGGCGCGGACCAGGAAGCCACCGTCCACAGGCTTCGCCTCCAACCGGCCGCCGAGCAGTTCCACCCGCTCGCGCAGCCCGAGCAGCCCCTGCCCGGCGCCGGGCAGCGACCGGCCGGCCTCGGACGGACCGTTACGGACCCGGACCTCCAGCCCGTCGGGCAGGTAGCGCAGGCACACCGTCGTCTCGGCGTCGGCGGCGTGCTTGCGCACGTTTGTCAGCGCCTCCCGGACCACCCGGTACGCCGTGCGCCCCACCGTCGCCGGCAGCGCCGACGGAACTCCCTCGTCGCTCCGGTGCACCCGCAGCCCGGCGGCCCGGGACTCCCCGATCAGCTCGTCCAACGCGTCGAGGCCCCGCTCCGGCAGCACAGCCGGACCGGCCTGCCGCAGCACACCAAGCACCTCACGCAGGTCGGTGAGCGCCTCCCGACCGGTCGCCCGGATCAGCGCGGCGGCCTGGACGGTCGCCGGATCGACCGCGGTCACCTCCAGCGCCCCGGCGTGCACCACCATCAGCGAGACCCGATGTGCCACCACGTCGTGCATCTCCCGCGCGATCCGGGTGCGCTCCTCGGCACGGACCCGGTCGGCGCGGGCCTCCTGCTCACGTTCCAACCGCTCGGCCCGGTCCCGGAGGGCGGCGAGGGTGTCCCGGCGTGCCCGCACCCAGAGGCCGAGGACCAGCGGAAGTCCGACCAGCCCAGCGGCGAGGAGAAGCACGTTGCCGGTGGTGGCGGTGGTGATCCGGCGTACGCCGCCGAGCGCCAGCCCGATGAGCACTCCACCGGCCAGCACCACTGCCGTACCGGCGAGGTAGCCGGCGAGCCGCCGACCGCGCAGCCGCAGCCCCGCCTGGTACGAGGCGACCACCCCGGCGGCCGCGGCGGCGAGCACCAACCAGCCGACCGCCGCGGCCAGGAACAACGGCCAGCGACGGGTCCGGACCGTGCTGGCGGCCCAACCCGAGCCCACCGCGAGCGTCAGCACCACCGCGCCCGGCAACGGCGAGCGGACTCCCAGATCACCTGTCGCGCTCGCCCAGACGGCCGCGGCGACCAGGACGGCGAGCAGCAGCGGGGCGTACCGCTTGACGACCCGCCGGAGGGCGACGGCGCTGGGGGCCACGTGGTGAGCGTAGGGCTCCGCCGGCGGCTCGGGTCGCCCCACGCCGTCGGACCCGGGTGCGGTGGGGGATGACCCCTACCCGACGTCCGGGCCGATCGATACTTAAGTAGTGGCGTCCAGCTCACCACTGGCCGATGGCGGGAGCCGCCGCCCGCACCAGCATCGGTGGCATGGATCTGCTCGACCTGCTGCACGAGACGATGTCCTCGCCCTGGGTGTACCTGGCGATCTTCGCGATCGCGGTGCTCGACGGCTTCTTCCCGGTGGTGCCGAGCGAGACGGCGGTGATCACCGCCGGGGTGTTCGCGGCTTCCGGCGCGCCGTACCTGCCCGCGGTGATCCTGGTAGCGGCGGCCGGGGCCCTGCTCGGCGATCACATCTCGTACGCCATCGGCCGAGGTGGTGGCACCCGGTTACTCGACCGGCTACCACCCGAGGGCCGACGCAGGGCCGCCATCGAGTGGGCGCGTCGAGGGATCGCCACCCGGGGCGGTCTCATCCTCACCGTGGCCCGCTACGTGCCGGGCGGCCGGACGGCTGTCACCCTCACCATGGGCGCTGTGCACTATCCCCGGCGACGGTTTCTGGCCTTCGACGCGCTCGCCGCCGGCTCGTGGGGGCTCTACTCCGGGCTGGTGGGCTACCTCGGCGGGATGGCCTTCGAGCAGGACCCCCTGCGCGGTCTGCTGCTCGGCCTGGGCCTCGCGCTGGGGGTGACGACGATCGTCGAGGCGGCTCGCTGGCTGGGCAGGCGTCGCCGATCCGCGCAGTCGTCGACGACCGAGCCGGTGAGCCGGGTGCCGGCGCGCTGACCTCGGGCAGTCAGTCGGCGGCGGGGCGCCAGACGACGCCGTGCAGGAGTTGGCCGGCGCCCAGCCAGGCCACGTTCATCATCCGCGTGGCGGTCTTCTCCGGGTCGGCTTCCGGGTGGTCGGCGAGCCAGTCGGCGAGCGACTCGGTGGCACCGACCAGGGCGTACGCGACGACCTCCAGGTCGACGGCGGTGATCTCCCGGCCCTCGGCGCGCAGGGCGTGGTCGAGCATCCCGGCGACGACCTCGACCAACCGGGCTCGCATGGTGGCCAGTTCGCCGGCGAACGGCTGCTCACCCCGAGCCTGCCGGTAGAGCACTGCCCAGCCGTCGCGGTGTGCGCCCACGAAGCCGAAGAACGCCTTGAGCCCTCGCCAGAGTCGGACGTCCGCCGGCAGGTCGGGGGCGGCGGCACCGGCGATGGCCTGCATCATCCGGGTGCCCTCCCGGTGCAGGCAGGCGACGAAGAGCTCCTCCTTGGTGCCGAGGTACGCGTACACCATGGGCTTGGAGATGCCGGCATCCTCGGCGATCTCGTCCATGCTGGCGGCGTGGAAGCCGCGCCGGGAGAAGACTTTGACGGCCGCGTCGAGCATCTGCTGCTCACGAACGGCGCGTGGCAGGCGCTTGAAGGCGGGCGGCGTGGACACCTTGCGAGCATACCTACTCGTGCGTAGGGTTACGCACGAGTAGCCATATCTTCCGGAAGGCGCACCTGATGACTGACTTCGACCCGGCCACCTTCGCCAACGTCGGCCCCAAGGAGTTCGCCCAGCTGGTCAAGTCCACCCCGGACGACAAGATCGCCCAGGTGATGTCCGGTGACCTGCGTGGCAAGATCCTGGGCGAGGTGTTCGGCCGGATGCCGTCGCTGTTCCGCGCGGACCGGGCCGGCTCCACGAACGCGGTCATCCACTGGATCATCACCGGCCGGTCGGATGGCGGCAGCGACACCTACGAGGTGGCCATCGCCGACGGCAAGTGCGTGGTGAACGAGACCCCGCAGCACGACCCGAAGCTGAGCCTGACCATGGGCCCGGTCGAGTTCCTGAAGATCGTCTCCGGTGGCGCCAACCCGGTGATGATGTTCATGACCGGCAAGCTGAAGGCGAAGGGCGACCTCGGTCTCGCCGCCAACATCGCCAACCTGTTCGACATCCCCAAGGCCTGACATGGCTGAGTTCTCGCTCGACCTGAACGAGGAACAGCGGGATCTACGCGACTGGGTGCACGGCTTCGCCGCCGAGGTCGTGCGCCCGGCCGCCGCCGAGTGGGACGAGCGCGAGGAAACCCCGTGGCCGGTGATCCAGGAGGCCGCCAAGGTCGGCCTCTACGGCTTCGAGTTCCTCGCCACCTGCTGGGCCGACCCGACCGGGCTCTCCCTGCCGATCGCCAGCGAGGAGCTCTTCTGGGGTGACGCCGGCATCGGCCTCTCCATCTTCGGCACCTCGCTCGCCGTCGCCGCCATCTACGGCGCCGGCACCCCCGACCAGTTGGTCGAGTGGGTGCCACAGTGCTTCGGCGACGTCGACTCGCCAGCCGTCGCCGCGTTCTGCACGAGCGAACCGGAAGCCGGCTCCGACGTCGGCGCGATGCGCACCCGGGCCGTCTACGACGAGGCCACCGACGAGTGGGTGCTCAACGGGCAGAAGGCGTACGCCACAAACGGCGGAATCGCCGGCGTGCACGTGGTCACCGCCTCGGTCGACCCCACCCTCGGCTCCCGGGGCCAGGCGGCGTTCGTCGTACCCCCGGGCACCCCCGGTCTGGCCGCCACCCGCAAGCTGCGCAAACTCGGGTTGCGCGCGTCCCACACCGCCGACGTCTTCCTCGACGACGTACGCGTGCCCGGCCGCTGCCTGCTCGGCGGCAAGGACTCCCTGGACGAGCGGTTGGCCCGCGCCCGCTCCGGGCAACGGGCCACCGGGCAGGCCGCGATGCGTACCTTCGAGCTGTCCCGACCCACCGTCGGTGCGCAGGCGCTCGGCGTGGCACGGGCCGCCTACGAGTACGCCCTGGACTACGCGAAGGACCGGGTCCAGTTCGGACGACCGATCATCGAGAACCAGGCTGTCGCGTTCGCGCTTGCCGACATGCGGATGGAGATCGACGCGGCGCGGCTGCTGGTCTGGCGTGCGTCGTGGATGGGCCGCAACAACCGCCCGTTCACGGCGGGCGAGGGATCGATGTCCAAGCTCAAGGCCGGCGAGGTGGCGGTGTCGGTCACCGAGAAGGCGGTGCAGTTGCTCGGCGGTGCGGGTTTCCTGCGCGACCACCCGGTCGAGCGCTGGTACCGCGACGCCAAGATCTACACCATCTTCGAGGGCACCTCCGAGATCCAGCGACTGGTCATCTCCCGGGCGATCTCCGGGATGCAGATCCGCTGACCGACCCGCCTCGGCGCGCCCGGCCGGTCCCGTCCGGTCGGGCACGCCCCGGTCCGGCCGGTCTCGTACGGGACGGGCACGCCCCGGCCCGGCTGGTCTCGTGCGGTCGGCCGCACCCGGCCCGTCTCGGCGGAGCCGCGACATCCGCATACCGCGCCGCACCGGATTCCACAATCTGTGCCGTGTTCGTCACCCCCCGCGGACGCGAACTGGGCCTTCCGCCGCGCCCAGTGCATGATCAAGGAAGACGCCCTGATGGACGGCGAGATCCGGTGCCCCGTCCGCGCACCACCCCTAGGAGGTCTGCGGCATGGACCTGCCGTTCATCGTTGCCACGCTCACCCGTCGCGGACTGCTCACCCCCGGCAGCCCCGTCCGGGTCGCCTCGCAGCTCAACGCGTTGCGAACGTGGGGTTGGAGCCTGGCCGGCGAGTTGCGCCAGGCAGCCGCCCGGGACCCCGGCCGGCCGGCGGTCATCGACGAGAACGGCGTCGAGCTGACGTACCACGATCTGCTCGACCGGGCCGAACGGATGGCCCGCTCGATGCGGGCGGGGCTCGGCGTCCAGGCCGGCGACCGGATCGGCGTCCTCTGCCGCAACCACCACGGGCTGATCGAGACGATCGTCGCGGCCACCCTGCTCGGCGTCGACGCCGTACTGGTCAACACCGGGCTCTCCGCCGCCCAACTGGGCACCGTCGCAGAGGAGCAGCGGCTGCGGCTGCTGGTGCACGACGACGAGTTCGCCGAGCGGGTCCTCGGCCTCCCCGCCGAGCTGCCACGCCTCGACGAACGGGCCCGCGAGGAGTTGGTCGCCGGGGCGCTGCCGGGTGACCTGCACCCGCCGGAGCGGGACGGCCGGATCATCGTGCTCACCTCCGGCACCACCGGCACACCCAAGGGTGCCCGCCGACCCACACCGAGCGGCTTCGGCCCGCTGGTGTCGATCATCGACCGCATCCCCCTGCACGCCCGGGACCGGGTCATGATCGCGGCACCGATCTTCCACACCTGGGGGTTCGCCGCCCTCCAGGTCTGCCTGGCGTTGCGGGCCACCATCGTGCTGCACCGGCGCTTCGACCCGGTCGCCACGCTCGCCGCCCTCACGGCGCACCGGTGTGACGCGCTGTTCGCCGTACCGGTGATGGTGCAGCGACTCCTGGAGATGCCCGCGCCGGACCCGCGCCCCCCGCTCAAGGTCGTCGCGGTCAGCGGTTCCGCCCTGCCCGGCGGGCTCGCCTCGACGTTCATGGACGTCTACGGCGACGTCCTCTACAACCTCTACGGCTCCACCGAGGTCTCCTGGGCCTCCATCGCCGCTCCACAGGACCTGCGCCAGGCACCCACGACGGCTGGCCGACCACCGCACGGCACCCGGCTGGAGATGCTCGGCGACGACGGTCACCCGGTGCCGAACGGTCAGGTGGGGCGAATCTTCGTCGGCAACGAGATGCTCTTCGAGGGCTACACCTCCGGTGCCGACCGGGAGACCCGCGACGGCCTGCTCGACACCGGTGACCTCGGCCGGCTCAACCCGGACGGCCTGCTCTTCGTCGACGGCCGGGCCGACGACATGATCGTCTCCGGTGGCGAGAACGTCTTCCCGTCCGAGGTGGAGGACCTGCTCGCCCAACTACCCCAGGTCCGCGAGGCGGCGGTGATCGGCGTACCTGACGCCGAGTACGGCCAGCGGCTGTCCGCGTTCCTCGCCCTGCACCCGGGCGAGACGCTCGACCCCGAGGCGGTACGCGAGTACGTCCGGCGCTATCTCGCCCGCTTCTCCGTCCCCCGGGATGTGGTCTTCGTCAAATACCTTCCCCGCAACGCCACCGGCAAGGTGCTCGCCCGGGAGTTGCGCCGCTACTACGGCTGACCGGCCGCTCAGGGGTAGGCGGCAGAGCCGCCGTCCCTGTACCCGTCGCGCCGCGGCCAGACCGGCGGCGGTCGGCCGGATTCAGCGGGGAATCGAGATCCGGCCGTCGAGCGCGGCGGCGGCGATGTCGGTGCGGTGCTGCGAGCCGGCCAACTCCACCCCGTTCACCAGCGCGTACGCGGCGTCCCGCGCGGCGGCCAGGTCGGGGCCGGTGGCCGTACCGCAGAGGACCCGGCCGCCAGCGGAGAGCAACGCGCCGTCGCTGGCCCGGCGGGCGGTGCCCGCGTGGATGATGCCCGGTCGGTCCGCGCCGGTGATGACGTCACCGGTGCGTGGTGCGGCCGGGTAGCCCGGGGCGGCGAGCACCACGGTGACCGCGCTGCCGTCCCGCCAGCGCAGCGGCGGATGCTCGGCCAGCGTGCCGGTGGCCGCCGCGTGCAGCAGCCCGCCCAGCGGGGTCTCCAGGAGCGCGAGCACCACCTGCGTCTCCGGGTCACCGAAGCGCGCGTTGAACTCGATCACCCGAGGGCCGGCGGCGGTGATGGCGAGCCCGACGTAGAGCAGGCCGGCGAACGGGGTGCCCCGGCGGCGCATCTCGGCCAGGGTGGGGTGAACCACGTCGCGCATGACGTCGTCGACCAGGCCGGGCGTGGTCCAGGCCAGCGGTGCGTACGCTCCCATGCCGCCGGTGTTCGGCCCGGTGTCGCCGTCGCCGAGCCGCTTGAAGTCCTGCGCCGGCAGCAGCGGCAGCGCCGCCTCTCCGTCGGTGACCACGAAGAGGCTGACCTCCGGGCCGTCGAGGAACTCCTCGATCACGACCCGTCCGCATTCGGCGGCGTGCGCCAGCGCGGCGGACCGGTCGTCGGTCACCACCACACCCTTGCCGGCGGCGAGACCGTCGTCCTTGACCACGTACGGGGCACCGAACTCGTCGAGCGCCCGGGCGGTGCTCTCCTCGTCCGTGCAGACGTACGCGCGGGCGGTCGGCACGCCGGCGGCGGTCATCACGTCCTTGGCGAACGCCTTGGAACCCTCGAGCTGGGCGGCCGCGCCGGAGGGGCCGAACACGGCGATCCCCTTGGCGCGTACCGCGTCGGCGACCCCGGCGACCAGCGGCGCCTCGGGGCCGATCACCACCAGGTCGGCGGAGGTCTCGACGGCCAGCGCCGCGACAGCGGCCGGATCTGTCGGAGCAACGGTCCGCAGCTCGGCCACCGAGCCGATGCCCGGGTTGCCAGGCGCGGCAATCAACGCCGAAACAGCCGGATCCGCAGCCAACCCGAGCGCGAGCGCATGCTCCCGCCCGCCACCACCCACCAAGAGAACCCGCACGACCGAGATCCTACTGTCCCCTCCGGGAACACTGTTGATCATGAGGTTGGCGGGCGTTCTGGTGATCCACTAGCCCGTCAACCTCATGATCGGCGGGAGTGGGCTGCTGCGATCGCCTGGCGGACCGTGTGGGGTATGTAGTCGGGGAGGAGGGTGTCCTGCCAGGTGAAGCGGAGGACGGTCCAGCCTGCGTTGACCAGGCGGTTCTGGCGGCGGCGGTCGGCGAAGACGGCCTGGGGTGTGGCGTGCGCGTCTCGGCCGTCCGCTTCGGCGATCACCCTTGGGCCACGCCAACCCAGGTCGCCGATGCCGAGCAGATATCCGTCGTCGTCGCGCACTTCCAGTTGGAGAGTGTCTGGCGGAACACGCCCGTCGATGCACCGCAGCCGGGAGCGGGTCTCCAATGGCGACTGCGCCCGACCATCGGCCTCGGCGAGGTAGACACGTGCTGCGACCGCGCCTCGCCGACCTCGGATCAGCGCTGGGATGGTTGCCAGGCATTTGGGAGTGAGTAGCCCCCGGTTGAGCGCCGAGTCGAGCACCGACACCGCCGCGTAGCGACGTTCCCGCAAGATGATCTCGGCAACAGTCAGCCGTGGCTCCGTAGCCGCGACCCCGTCCACCTGCACCACGACTCTTGGGTCGCGTTCGAGCTGATGTAGCACGATCGCGGGATCCGACAACCGCGCCAGCTTCGCCGCCCGGCCCGGCAGCCCCACATGGATCTCGTCCCGACGCGGCAGTCCAGCGATGCCGTGCAACTCAGCCGCGGTGCCGAACACCGCGTGAGCATGCGGGCCCAGCGAGAGCAATGCGGCACGAATACGACACCGGCGAGCAGGTGGTGCACCGCATCGACCATGCGTCAGATAGACCGCTCGAGCAAGCGGCCACCAGCGGCCCACGGCCACCAGATGATCTATATCGTGCCGACTGAATCCGGCTTTCTGTGCCTGCGCTCGAGTGATCAAGCCATCCTGAGCGGCCGCAATCGAGCGAACGAGGTCTGCGCGATCCACAAAACCACGCTGACCGCCCATCCAGCCAACCACCACCCCTGTGGATAACCTGTGGAAAGCAGCACGCTCCAGCCGCGCGTGATCATGAGGTTGACGGGACCTTTGTACCCCGGCGTTGGCTGGCCGGATCAGGTACGACCCGCCGCTGCCCCCGCTGCGTGACGGGCTCACCCAGCGCATGCCGATGGGTTCGGCGCTGAAG